>RXIK01000221.1 GCA_004211975.1 Methanosarcinales archaeon
GTTCCGGTAAATCAACGCTTGCGTATCGACACGATCCATGCCAGGAGGCAAGGGGGATGACAGCGACGATACGCCGGATGGCAGGATGTGAACTCGGGACGTGACATCAGATCATCTTCATCGATCCGGACAACCGCCCAAGGAACCGGAAGTTGATCATGCAGATCGTCGGGGGATGATCCACGCGGCATTCTTCGGATCGATCGAGATGGAGTGGGTTTGTGGAACCCGGTCACGGGGAACGGTCACACCATCTGGTGCTGATAAGCCCCACTTGCGAGGGGTTTTAGATGGGATGGGTTCTGATTTATCCAGCATGGAACGAGGAGACCTCTGTCACGATCGATGCACGGGTTTGCTGCTGGCTGAGTACATGCAAGACCGTTGTGCAGCCAGACCGAATGTAAAAACGCTATGTGCAGGCTCTGTACTTAAGTCTGGAGTTTGGTGACTTCGGGAGACGAGCACGATGCTTTCTCATGTGTTGGGGGTCGGGCTTGAATTGGATGATCGAAAGGGTTTTGTGGGGTGGCGGGCTCGTGGAACTGAAGCGCACACGTCGGAAGAACACAAACCTTCAAGTACCGTAACGGCGATACTATTCTATCGAAAGTGATATATAACGCATGATATGAACATAGGAGGCACATCATGGCAGAACCAATCCGACTTGGATTACTTATAGACGATCCCGAAGACGTGCGTGAGTTTGAGGAAAACATGAGAAACCCAACGGTCACAAAAGAACAAGTAGAGTTCTTCAAACGGGCGATAAAAGTGTATAAATCACAAAGATTATGATTTATGCATCCTCAATTCTCAGATAATGAATTACGGATAGTTTCATATACGGAACGTCATGATACATCGCGTTTCAACTCAACAGAAAAAAAATTAAACGATTTTTTAAAAGAGGATGCACTCGGAAATCAACAGAGACTCATCAGTAAAACATATCTTTGCTGTCATTCTAACCAGTTGATTGGATATGTGACACTCACCGCCGACATTATCAGAAAAAAAGATGTTTGGAGAGATGACCGCATCGAAACCCCATATAAGGAATATCCTGCAATGAAAATCGCTCGATTAGCAACGGATAAGAAATATGAGAAAAGAGGTGTGGGGACATTTTTATTATTAACTGCTATTGGTATAGCAGCGGACATGTCTGAAAAAGTTGGTTGTCGGTTTATAACAGTTGATTCAAAGCGGCATTCGATCAGATTCTACGAAAAACATGGTTTTAAATTGGTTAAAAAGTATGAGAAACGGGATCATCCAACAATGTATCTTGATATACTGCCCGCAATTGAAGAAATGAAACCAATAACCACCGAACTTAGTGATTTCATATAACTAAAATTGGCACAGGTCTACATAGAACCAAGAAAGTGAGTCTTTTTAATTTATTCTGGTCGGTTGAAAAACATAATACCAATCCTGCAAACAGTGATACGATTGGACTTTCGGAATCAGCGAAATCAGCGGTAAATAAAACTTTTAGCCACCGATTAACGCAGATTTCACTGATTTCATCAATCTACTCATTCCCAGATGCCCTCATATTACATGTTATGATAAACTATCGTAGATTAGGACACTACCCGATATTTGCGCCCGTCGCAACAGGTGCTGTGACAACGATCGAGCACGAATCCGTTTTGATCTCCGATCTCAAAGGTAGTCTTGAGCGGATTGCGCCGCAAAATACCCGGGGTATGCGCACAATCCAAAGTGGGGGCGATGGCAACGGACACTCCCCTGTGCGGGCAGCGCTGCTCGGTCCCGGGTCTCTCTGTGCCGTTTCCCGGTGGCAGAATGTGAACACGGAACGCGGCAGCAGATCATCTTCATCGATCCCGGACAACCGCCCAAGGGACCGGAAGTTGATCGTGCAGATCGTAGGGGGGTGATCCACG
>RXIK01000069.1 GCA_004211975.1 Methanosarcinales archaeon
GTGGCTAAAAGTTTTATTTGCCACAGATTAACACTGATTTCACTGATTTCGGAAGTCATATCATGCCACTGTTTGCAGGATTGGCATCATGTTGTTCAACCGACCAGAACAAATTAAAAAGTCTCAGAATCATTGCCACCAGCGTAGCTGAAGCCAGTGTCGCAAGGAACACCAGATAGTGCGGGGATAGCTGGTGCGTCAGCTATCCTGTTGTGTCGCCGTAGCTGGGCAGAATTATTCCAGCGTGATTGCGCCCCGTGGGTTTGGGGCTGGCGGTATGATTGGTGGTGACTCAAGTGAGTGGAATGTCACGACTCTGCTTGTGTTGATGCGTGCGCCGTTTTCAGGGGTGTGGTGTGCCCATATCGTGATTGTGCCGGGCGCGTCCGAACATAGCCACACGACTGCGCCACCGTTGTTGGCGGCGGCTGTTGTCTCGTTAAATGTTTTAAGCTGTGTGTTATTCCCATAACCGGGGTGTGTGAGGTTGTACAGCGTGCCTGCTGATGCTCGGAACTCAACGAGCGTGCCTGCCACCACTTTGGATTCGTTTATGTCTGTAAGCTCAGCAGTTAGCTTGTATGCGTACTCAACGATGGTTCCGGGCTTTGAAGGTGGGTGGCGGGTGGGCGGACCCTCTGATTCTGATTCGCATCTGAGCACTAGATCTGTTGCGGATTTTGTATGTATCTCAGGCGTTGCATTGCCCTGGACTGTCACCGTGGTTTCAGGAATGGTCTCGTTGACCCGTGTGGCATTGGAATTGTCGTACGTGATGCCTGATGGCGCGATGATCACCGGGATTGAATTTGCACTCTTGTTATCGATCGTCAGTTGATATGCTACTCTCCAGTATGTTCCGACTGTTATCATGTATGGGACCGGTCGGTTTCCAACATCCCACGAAAGTATTGTGCGGTTTTCGATGGATGTTATATTTGGATTTGACGGGTTTTCATGCCAATATTCATCTGCCGTGCGATTATAGTACGTAACATTCGCACTGTCGCTTACATAAGTGATATTTACAAATGATCCTTCGATTGTGGTGTTGCTCCCGATGTACACATTGATCTGTGGCTCTGGCGCGGTGTAGTTTCCAAGTTCGCCTGCGATACCAACGAAGATGTTCTCAAGGTCAGATGCGTTCTGTGCGGGATAGTATTTTCCCCCTGTGATATGTGCAATCTGTTCCAGTGTGCGGTTATCAATGGTCGACCCGAATCCAACAGTGAATATGGTGGTGTTTCTTGATGCCGCCCGCTCTGCCTCTGCGATCATTGAGTGGTATCCTACGTTGTCGATTCCGTCTGTCATCAGGATGATCGTGCCGTTTTCGTAGTCTGTGAGCGCGTCGTTTGCCTCGTGTAATCCCTCGTCTATTGCGGTCATGCCATCGGCTGTAAGGCTATTGATGGATGAATTGATCGGATTAAATCCACCGATCGAATCAGTGAGTGGATTATCGGTTTGCGCCCGCCATTCGATCCAGTTCACGGTTGTTTGCGTGCATGAAGTGTTCTGCTGTGAGTATGTGAGATCGAAGCATTCATACTGGCGTATGGAGCTTGTTTCGATCTCGGAAACCGTGCCCCATGCTGATCCATCCCACTTCTGGATATTAATGTCATTGCTGCCGTCAGAGGTCATGAGGAATATCTCATCGGATTCCAGGTCCGGGGTCAGTTGCACCCATGAAACATAATTTGTACCGGTGCTTGATGCAGAGGACTCAGAACTCCATGAGTCATCTGTTGCATTCCATGCCTGGTACTTTGGGGTGTGCGTATTATCACTCCACACAACCATGCCGGTGCCTGATGTCTGCTCAAAACTCACATCAAAGTATCGTCTGTTGTTTCCATGTGTTGCAGTCTCGATCTCCCGGTTTTTGGTGGTCCATGCCGAGCCGTTCCATAAACTCACGCTGATGTCGGAAGCTTCGTCCAGTGCGCCCATAAGTATGTTGTTTGAGTTTGGGTCGGGCGCAAGTTTGATCCAGTACACATTGTCGGTAAAACCGTATATCTCGCTGGCAGCACTCCACGCGGCACCATTCCATACCTGGGACATGACCCTTTCGGGCGACCGATCAGCCCACACAACCGTTGCAGTGCCGCATGTGTCATAGATCACATCAAAACACTGGTAGTCGTATGCTCTGGCATCATTCGTGATAGTGATTGGATTGCCCCAGTTTGATCCATCCCAGACCTGGGCACGAACATCTCCTGCATCATCAAGTGTCACAAGAACCATGTCATCCGAGTTTGGATCTGCGGCGAGCCTGACCCACCAGATATCTCCTGCACCAGGGCTTGTACCATTCACGAAAGCCCCGTCAGTCCAGCCCGTGCCATTCCATATCTGATATCGTGGCACCCCATCATCCTCCCCCATATCTGCGTATACGACCATAGCGTCGCCGGAGGTTTGTTCATAAGCTACATCGAACCCGCGGCGCCCATACGAATCCAGTGAACCCGTGAATTGTTGCGCAGCACCCCATGATGATCCATCCCATATCTGCACATTAAGATCCTTACTGGTATCAAGTGTCCCCATAATTGTCTCGTTTCTTGTCGGGCACGACTGCATCACAGTCCACCGGATGGTTCCACCAACGTTATTCGCGGACGTTTCATCTGACCAATCGCCCCCTTCCCAATGCCGGTACCGGGGGATGCCCCCACTGTTACTGTCGTAATAAGCAGACATGATCTCTCTGAGTGGCGAACCTGAGACATTAATCGTAAACCCGGTGTCGTTTCCTGAAACGTTCGTTCCATCGACCACAACACGATAATTCGTATCGGGTGACAGTGTAGCGCTTAGCACTTCCGGATTTAAGATGGTTGATGAGGTGTTGAGTAGGGTCACTCCATCATACAGACACAGATCCAGATCGGATGCATCATCCCATGTCAAGTTGAAATAATAAATTCCCGGTGTGTTAACCGTGAAATAGCCTTCCCACTGGTTTCCTTCACAGATATAACTTGTCTGGTTTGCTGTGTTGTTCGTGCTTGAATAGCTGTATGTTGCAAGCCCGATCCGGTCCTCTCTGGTTGTATCGAGGCTTGATATGAATGCGCGGGATGCAAGCTTTGCCGCGCTCTTCTTATCAATGTGGGTTGTGATGTTGAACCGCTCGGAACCGGTGCCAGACCCTGTGACCCGCAGCGCCCAGTTTCCGTTCTCAACGGTGTCTCTGTCGGTATCAGGGTAGGTGTATGATAGTGGATGAATCCAGATGTGTTCCGTGGTGTCTCCTGGTATCGAGTATGTGATCGTGACAAGCGGGCAGTAGCCATTCAGTCGGTATGTGTGACTGCTTGGGTCAGTCTCGCTGGATGCGAACCTGTCGGCGCCTTGCCCCCCGTAACCTGATCCGGTGAGTATGATGTTGCACTCCTTGCCCCAGTCCGGAGTGCGGCTGCCGCTCCAGTTTGCGCTCGTGATATTGAATTCAACCACATCATCGGTGATTGATGATGTCAGTGCTACCGTGTCGATGCGATATGAATCGTTGTCCGCGCTGCTGAAACTACTGCCGGACGCCCATCGCTGACCGGTAGAACTGTCGTTGCAGTTCCATGTCGGATCATCATCGTAGCCGGTTGTCAGGTCATACACATTGATGGATCTATGCTCCGCTCCGGGATCGTCATCCGGAGTTATGCCACGCAGATACATAGTCACGCTCTTAAGTCTTGCGTTATGCGTTGGCGCACCTGGAAGTCCCCATTGCATGATTGTGGATTCCTGCTCGCCTCCGCCGGTCAGATCGTCCGTTATATGGAATGAAGTTTCGTCTGCTAAGATGGTGTCCGGACTTGTTGATGTGATGTACGTATCAAACGCAGGAGCGCGGAGATCGATTGAAACCGCCTCGCGGTCGTCAAAGTAGTATCCGGTGGTGTTGTCTTCTGTTCCGTACACAGTGCCCCCCGGGCTTGTGAGTTCAATATCCATGTTGGTGGTGCTGTTCTCCCATTGCAGGAGCACTTTCAGGTCGTTTATGGTCTCGTTGATCAGGAACGTGTCATTAAATTCGTACTGCGATGTGTAAAATGTGCAGTTGTATGGGTAATCGTCCACAAGATTGACTTCAGCGGGATAATTAGCTATTGTTATGCCGTTTGCAAGTATCAGAACGTTTCTAATGGCGTTGGTGTAGTCATTGGGATCGTAGAAACTGATCACATTCGCGCCGTTCTGTACAAGGGTGGTGATATCGTATTCATAATCATCCTTCCACTGCTCATCCCCACTGGATGGGTCCGGAATTGATGTGAGAGACGCTCCATTGACCTCAATGCGACAGTCTCCGGTGTAATCAAGATCATATCCACCGAATCTCAGGATGTATGGTGGAGATGTGCTGGTTGGCGCAAGGGTGCCTTCTGCCTCATAATTGTATGGTGTGAACCCCTCAGCACCGTACTCGATCTCTGTGATGTCGTAATCGCTGATCTCCTGCGCAATTGAGTTGTACACGCTGCGCAGTTCGGAGCTGGACGGTGCATTGTAGTATTTGCCGCCGGTCTCTGATGCGACACGCTGCAGGAGCGGCTCATCTATGTATGCTGCGCTGCCAAGACCAATTGTGTATATTGTGATGTGATTTGTGTTTGCATTCAGGATTGCCTGTGAACAATCACGATCAGCCCCTGTGGTGCACTCACCATCGGTCAGGAGGATTGTGATCCGTTTTGCATCAGCCCGCCCATCCTCGGTGAGTATGTCGTTAGCACGTCTCAAACCATCTCCGATGGCAGTGCCGCCACCGGTGTGGATGCTATTGATTGCGTCCCGGACAAGTGCTTTATTACCATACGAGTTGAGCAGTGTAAGTCCGATCTCGGTTGTAACAGAACCTTCAAATGCTATCACCCCGACCTGTGCGTTTGAGACGAGGTTGTTCATAAAGACCTTTGCCGCGGTCTTTGCATCGGTCATCGGCTGCTCGGGATCGGTTCCAAGAAACTTCATGCTGCCGGACCGGTCGAGAACAAGCGCAACATCAAGGGGGGTTCCCGCGTAGTAATCAGGATCCATGCTGCCGGATCGGTCAAGCACGAGCATCGCGTGCGCCGCATACCGCGTGCCTGTGATATTGCCCTGACCTGAGATGGTGGTGGTCACATTGATGACACCTCCCGGCTCCACGGGATTTGGTTCGATCGTTGTTATAACCGAGATAAACGGCTCGCCCATGACCTGGATGGTTATAGTTCCTGCAACCCCGTATCCCGAATCGTTAAGTGTGCTTGCATCCACGGTCGCATTGCCCGCCGTAGCTGATTGTAGCGTGACTGTTGCCTGCCCGTGCTCGTTGGTGGTAACGGCGGTTGTAGTGAGGCGCCCTAGCGTGGTGCTAAAGCTAACTGTTCGGTTCCATAGTACGTGCCCCCACTTATCAACCACCGTGGCGGTGATCACTGATTCATTGACTCCGGGAATGCCTTCTCTTGATATGCGTGTGGCATCTGCCGTAACAAGGATTCGTGCAGGTTCTTCTGCATAGAATTCAACAACTGTTTCGTTTGTGATGTTCGCGATTGTGCCGCCGATCTCATTGATATAGGTGCCATTCACCGTGACATTGCCTGTGAATCTTGATGGCTTCAGGGTGATCAATGCTTCGCCGACACCGTTCAGTGGCATTGTGCTGCTGCTGCCAGTCATATTGAACCGGATTGATCCGGTGGAACAGAGCGGATTTAAGAACTCGTCAGTCGTGATACCGGTCACTTGTGATGTGTCCGCGCCATCTGCGCTCACGTGCTGTGGATCTGCGCTCACAAACAGGTGTGCAGGTTCACTTGGGAGACCTTCAATCAGCCGGTATTCAGGTTCGCATATTCCCCCATTGGTGACGTTTGCATCGATAACATTGCCCCCTGCTCGCGAAGAAAGATGGATTGTTGCAGTTATGGTGCCGTTTGCATTGGTGGTGCCTGACAGGGGTGCTATGGACACGCCATAATATTCCATCGGGCTGTTTCGCGTGTTATTTGGTGGTGTGGTGGCTGTGAAGTTTATTGTCACGTTTGGCATCACCCGCCACTTACTTTCGTTATCTCCAAACTCGCCCCATGTTCCATCGTAGACCGTTGCCGTGATTGGGCAGGTAGTATTCACCGCAGCCTCCTGAACCGATGTGAGCACAATTTTTGACGCAGGTCCCACAACAAACGCCACGTTTGCGGTGTTGGTTGTGTTCTGGGTCTCTGCGGTGATTTTTGCAGTTCCGATATCCCATGAACTGATATTCACAATGGCGGTTCCCGCGGTGTTGGTGTATGTATGGTTTGTGTGAAGCGTTCCGAGAGTTGTTGTGAAGTTGACGCGCATGGCATTCACCGGATGCCCGGCAGAGTTAGTGAGTTTTATCGTGATGTTTACGCTGTGATTGTCCGCGAACGTCTCATAAGTCTCCGCCGTAATATTTAGCGTATCTGCTGAAGCGACCTGGGTCAATAGCAACATCAGGCTCATGTAAAGAATTGTGGCGATCTTCCGGTTCATACTAACACCCCATTATTATTATGATGTGTTGTTATCCGATATATAACTTTCGGGTGGATTGGCTTTAGGACGAAATTCACGTACACCCCCTACGCCAGTGCGGCATCACATCACCCATGACCTCTAGATACCCCACTCTTCGGATATTGTGCCCCACTAGCTTCAGTCGCGTTTCAGTTTTCTTCC
>RXIK01000139.1 GCA_004211975.1 Methanosarcinales archaeon
CTATCGGTAATCGCGCTCCTCTTGATACTCCCGCTCTATTTCGTGGTCCTGCGTAACCACGCACGCCACAGCCTTCTTGAAAAATTCTGGCATCTTGACGGGGCATGGAAATATGTCTTCCCGTTTGCGATCTATCTCGTGATGGGCGATATGACACGCGCAGTACTCCCGGGTGCTTTTGAGGAATATCACCTTTACATCACTTACTGCCTGCGAACCATTGCTGTTGGCTATATTTTGGTCAGATACCGGAGTCTGTACACAGAACTTGCCAGGTGGCGGCTTGATGGCACATCGGTTCTTATTGGAGTGCTTATATTTATCTTGTGGGTTGGGCTTGAGGGGTTTTATCCGGTTTTTTCTTCCGCAGATGTTCATTATGATCCGACCATCTTCGATACTGCCGCGTTCGGATTCCTGATATTTGCAAGGTTTGCGGGCAGCGTGCTTGTTGCGCCGTTTATTGAGGAGCTTTTCTGCCGGTCGTTTTTGATGCGGTATGTGATTGATGCTAGGTGGCAGGATGTGCCAATAGGCGCGTACACATTCGGATCATTCGCAATCGTGACGCTCTTCTTTGGTTTCTCGCATTTCAGGTGGCTTCCCGGCATACTGACCGCGGTACTTCTGAATCTGCTGTTGTACCGGACAAAGAACCTGTCTTCATGTGTGGTTGCACACGCAACAGCGAACCTTCTGCTGCTTGCGTATGTGGTCTATGCTGGTGAATGGGGATTTTTCTAATTGGGAACTTATAAACCGCCGTGCCATGCGTGAGAACGATTTTGGAGGAATGGTTTCATCGTAGGTCCTTAGTGCTTACCGAAAAATAAAGTAGCAAAGTTGGCTGATGTCACGCTACATCCCCGACATTCGTGCGATTCGTTCATTCGTGATCCTTTATGCCGATTTTATCACGAATTTCACGAATGTGCCGAATGCCACGAATTTTAACAGATTGTTTTCTGGCAAGCCCTTAAAAGAGATGTGCTGTGTATGTATTGGGGCTACCTATTTATTTGTTGTGAAGCACTCATTGCACCGACCCATCTTGAAATCGGTATCTATGATCCGGAATTCCAAGTTCACAGACAAAACGCACAAGTTATAAATAGTAAAATATCCATGGGGTGCTCCATGCATAAAGTTCCAACTTATATGTAGACTCGCATAGAACCGTATAGGTGGGGCAGTCCTGGAAAGCGCCTGAATCGCCGATGTTTTTTCATTATGCGGTTTGGTTTGGGAGTACTGACATGAACGATGCATTTAAATAATATGGTATAAACGAATAGTGTGCGTATAACTTGCGTGTAGAAGTGACACACCAAAGATGTGAAAACGGTTGAGATATGTACATATACATACTTACTTCTATTATATGTGTGTTGTGTGAGGCTGATGCACAAAATGAATGGTAGGTGCAAAAGAATGAAACGAACACGATCGATAATTCTTGTGGCAACGCTACTGTTTTCAATGGTGGTGGTGCTTACCAGCACTGTATTGGCTGTAACAAACGATGAGTTGAACAATTATGATTCTTTTTATGATGATCCGGTGGATATGAGTCAGGATATGGGTAATCCCGCGTGGTATGGGGTGATTACTGCCGACACTGGTGAAGTGATGTCAGGATGCAAAGTAGAGCTATTCAAGAAAACGCAGTCTTCACAGGGTTGGTGGAAGCTTGGTGAAAACACGATTGATCAATCAGGCGCGTATCTGATAGTGCTTCACAAGTCGATAATACTCAAAGGGCACTATGTCATGCGAATATCAGACGGTAGTACCGGTGAAATCTATGAGCGGGATATCAGCGATTCCAAGAGTGGTGATTGGGGCTACGGAGTTCCAATTGAAGAGATGTGGGGCTGTCCATGGAGTCAAACAACCGACAGTCAAGCAACTGATGATCGCACCACAATAACTAAATTCGTTAGCTGGGTCACCGCGTTCTTTACTGGTGAAACCAGTGAGACTTCAACCACCGATGAGACGCCACCACCTACTACTACTACTACTACTACTCAAACAACTGCTACTCAAACAACTGCTACTCAAACAACTGCTACTCAAACAACTGCTACTCAAACAACTGCTACTCAAACAACTGATGATCGCACCATAGTGACTAAAGTC
Organism: Methanosarcinales archaeon; assembly: GCA_004211975.1. GTDB lineage: Archaea > Halobacteriota > Methanosarcinia > Methanosarcinales > Methanogasteraceae > Methanogaster_D. The sequence goes on from RXIK01000139.1 coordinate 2,143, forward strand.
GTTAACTGGGTCGCCGCGTTCTTTACTGGTGGAACCAGTGAGACTTCAGCCAGTGACGTAACGCTGTCTATTTCATCTACCGGTAGTTCAGGCGAAATTCCGGAATTCCCCACATTAGCTATTCCAGTAGTTGTGTTGCTTGGACTCTTTATATTCTACCGCAGAAAACAGAAGAAGTGAGACACCGATTTCTCATCCTCTTTTTCCCGACTGATGGGTGGCTACGAAATATAACCTCTGTACGAACGTCGGGAACATCAAACTAAACTTTTCACAAAAGTTTGATCGAAAATTGTGCTCCCGCCCGGAGGGTGGTTTTCACTCGATTTTTTGTGGAAAAATCGTTTTTCAGCGCCTCCTGTAAACCATAGTCCTCTTTGAGGGGTTTGTCGCATCAAGGATCGGTATATCGTCCCATCTTGATGCGGTCGCTGTGCTTTTTGCAGTGCGCGTTAGGATTATTGCGGTGTATCAGCACACTATATTCCGGGCACAGGGGCGGAGTAGCTCTGCGAGATACCCGGTCTGTTGTGCACTTACGATCATTTGAGAATTCCTTAAAACTCCACCTGGATGAGCTTGTGTGCTGAAGGTTCGATGTAGTGTAATTCAGAGTGGGCGTTTATTATCACTAATGATATATTTACTTACAATAGTTAAAAAGTTTCTAATAGAGATTATTTTATGCTATCACTATAAAATTGGGCAGTGCCGGGATTTTTCTGATCGAAAAATATTAAAAACCGCTCGCCTCACATATAAGCACAGAAGAACAATTTCGGAAAGAGGGGTTCGCGCATAGAAAGATTAATAGAATACCGCATTTAGGATACGTTCAGGTGGAATCATGAAGATCTACGGACAGCCGGAAGAGAGTATCAGGCAGGCGGTTGCATCGGGTGATGTAACGATTGCGGTATATGGGCTTGGGAAGATGGGTTTGCCGCTTGCAGCGGTTTTTGCGGATCGTGCGTGGCATTAATCAGGGAATTTGTCATGTAACCGGCGAGCCTGGGCTTTCTGAACTTGTGAAGAGGAACGTTGGTGAAGGACGGCTTTCTGCGACGTCTGACCTCGTGCAGGCGGCGGAAGTGGCTGATGTGATGGTTATACTTGTTCCAACGCTTCTTGATGATGGTAACAACCCTGATATGTCGATTGTCCGGTCTGTCTGTGCAGATATTGCACGGGGGCTTGATCCGGGGGATTTTGTGATTCAGGAGAGCACGGTTCCGCCTCGCACGACGAGGGACATGATTCTTCCGATACTGGAGGGATCAGGACATGAAATCGGCGATTTCGGGGTTGCGCACTGTCCTGAGCGCACTGCGTCGGGCAGGGCGATTCTTGATATCACGGGTGCGTACCCGAAGATCGTTGGCGGCGTTGATGGTATGAGCACAGATGCCGCGAGAGCGCTGTACCTGACAATTAACAAAAAAGGCGTGATTCCTGTGAGTGATGCGACTGTGGCGGAGTCTGTTAAGGTTTTTGAGGGTTTGTACCGGGATGTGAATATTGCTCTTGCAAACGAACTCGCCATGGTCTGTGATGAACTCGGAATCGATGCAAGTGAGGTCTTTGACGCGGCAAATACGCAGCCATATTCGCATATTCATGCGCCTGGATGCGGTGTTGGCGGGCACTGTATTCCGGTGTACCCGTACTTCATTATCAATACTGTAGAGGCGAGTACCGATATGTTGAGGCTTGCACGCCGGATTAACGATGGGATGCCTGCGTACACCGTGGGTCTGCTTGAAAGCGTGCTTGCAAGGCTTGATGTTGGAATTTCGGGTGCACGTGTGCTTCTTATGGGTGTAACATACCGGGGTGATGTGAACGAGACGAGGTTCAGTCCGGCAGTTGACGTGATTAATGAACTGAAAGTGCGGGGTGCGGAGGTCTTTGCTTATGATCCGGTGCTTGGGGGTGGGGTTGAACAGTTTGGAGCGATTCCCTCGGATCTTAATTCTATCGATTTCATCGACGGAATCCTGATCGCCTCGGATCATGCCGAATTTAAGACGGTTGATTGGGACCGTGTCGGTAGATTGATGCGGCATAAGGTGGTTGTGGACGGAAGGAATATTCTTGATCCGGAAGAACTTCGTTCCATGGGATATCTATATCAGGCGGTTGGCAGACCATGAACATATCTCCTGATGTGCTGAGTATCGTGGTTTTCGCTCTTATTTCGTTTGTGCTGACGATAGTAGCGCTTCCGGAAATGATTAAAATACTTAAATCAAGCGGCATGGTTGTGAAGGATTACTATAAGCGGGGTGGGGTGTGTGTCCCGACAAACGGCGGCTTACTTATTGGGCTTGTTGTTCTTGTCATGCTGAGTGCATCGGTGATTTTCTGCAACTCAATGATCAATTTTATCATTGTTTACATTGCGGTGATGTACGCGATCTTCGGGATATTGGATGACCGTCTCCGGATCAGGAATCGGTGGCTTAAGATATTTTTCCCGTATTTTCTGTCGTATCCGATTGCACTGATCCTCCAGCCGCATGCCATGGGCACCATCAGCCATTTCGCAGGCATGACGCATGCTACGGTAATATGCTTTTATTATATTATTGCTCCGATATATGTGATGGTCGTTGCAAACATGGTGAACATGCATTCCGGTTTCAACGGACTTCAGTCAGGGCTTTCCTCAATAGTCTTCTTCTTCCTTCTGCTAAAATCGGTTATGGTCGGGCAAACCGAGCATCTCACCATCTTTGCAGCATTCTTCGGAGCGAATCTCGCGTTCTGGACGCGCAACAGGTACCCTTCGTCGATCTTTGAGGGAAATATCGGTGCGATGCTGATCGGCGCCGCGATGGGCACATTCATCGTCTTTCAGGGATTCCTCATATCCGGATTCATCATGCTCCTCCCGCACACGATCAACTTTCTCATGTACTTCTACTGGAGGGTGCGACGAAATATCTGCCACAGGCGAGGCATACCGCCCGGAGAATACGATGCATTCAAGTTCGGGAGACTGCAGAAGGATGGTATAATCAAGGTTCCGAACCGGCTGACACTGAAATGGCTGCCGCCGTACTATTATCCAATGACCGAGAGAGAGATCGTCATGGTTATGCATGCACTCACCGCCACAACGTGTGCTATCGCGCTCTACATGCCATACTGATATAAGATCGTGTCGTATAGGTCATATCCAATGGCAAAAGGAAGTTTAAAATACTATATCGACCTGATCGCGGTCGTCATACTTGTGAGTCTGTGCATTTTATTCGTTCTTGTCGAGCCATTCAACGATACACCACTTAGAATTCCATTTTCACTGATAATTTTGCTTTTCATCCCGGGATACGCGCTTATTGCGGCAATGTTTCCAAAAATGGGTGAGATCAGTGGAATTGAGCGGTTCACGCTCAGCATCGGTCTGAGTATTGCGATAACAGTCTTTGATGGATTTGCAATTAGCGTGACACCATACCTCTTCAGACCGATGCCACTCATACTCACGCTATCTGCAATAACGTTGTTCCTTCTACTACTAACCGTCATCACAAGGACGCTAACTCGGGAAGACAAGAGATATTTTGTTGATTATCAGGGGTTCATCGAGTCGCTACGGGCTGATGACGAGAAGATGAGCGATATCGAACGGATGCTCATGATATCGCTCATTGGATCAATCATCATCGCAAGCAGCATGCTCATCTATGCCAAGCTCACGTTCGAAGAGGAGGAGTTCTCAGCCCTCTATATTCTCGGTCCTGATGGCAAGGCGGAAGGCTACCGGAAAAACATGCACATCGGCGAGCCATCCACGATCACAGTCGGTGTTGAAAACTATGAACATGCACCCACCGAGTACACGCTTCAGGTGAAACTTGATACGGGCGTGCTCGAAACACGGAAGATCGCCCTGGAACACGAAGAAAAATGGCTTGAAGATATAACATTCACCCCGGATCGGACGGGCGACCGCCTGAAACTCGAGTTTGTCCTGTACAAGGACGGGACGCGGCATCGGTCCGTGCATCTCTGGGTCAGTTCCTTGATCGACTACAACGACACGAACAACCTCCGGAATTATCTGATCATCCCGCCGGGTGTCCCGAATGGCGGCATGGAAGAGAATAGTTCGTGGACATTCAGGAGCAACAGGAACTTCACCGGTAACTATTCCGGCGTATCGCATTCATCCAACCACTCTTACAAGATTGTATCCGTAAAACCCGGTGAGGGCTGGTATGGCGCAATCGAACAGGAAATTTTATCGCCGGAACCAGGGCTTGCCGTGCTCAGGTTTGCTGTGCGTGATTCGATCCTCACAAACACCACCGGATACCTAAAGCAGGTACTCTTAAATGATGCAATCGTCTGGGAGGATAGTGCAGCTAACGATGCGGGCTGGCAGCAGATCGGGTTTTCCGTGATGCTGCAGAAGTCCAACCGGCTGGTCATGAGAACATACTCAGAGAAGAACAACCCGGATATCTCGGTGTGGTGGGATGATGTCAGATTAGAGACGATCACAACGATGAACGTGTCATATTATGAGCCGTCGATTCTTCTCGATACTCCAACAACCATCTCAGCAGTTATCGAGAGCTACGAGCCAGCACACACAAATTACACACTTTATCTGAAGCTTGGGGGGGACGTTGTAGCAGAAGAGGAGGTCGGCATTGCAAGTTGTGAAAACGCGGCTTTGAACATAACATTCACGCCAACGATGATCGGCTCATATCTTCCGCTTGAGTTTCTGCTCTACCAGGGTGGTGCACTGCACCGGTACGAGGTGAGAACAGTCTCGTCATCGGTTGATTACAGCAACACCGAATCTATTTTGAACTACTCGATAACACCACCTCTAATCCACAATTCGGACATGGAATATGATGGACACTGGGAATATGCCGGAAAAGGAAATCTCACAGGTAACTATACCACTACCACCTCAACACTCGGATACCGCTCGTATGAGCTAAGCATCCCTGAGAATGCAAGCACACTGCCCGGGGACTTCGGCGCAATCTCGCAGGAGATCGCGGGCGAGCGGGGAATCGTCCTTCTAACATTTGACGTGAGGGACTCGCAGACATCTGACACTGAAAGACGCCACACGAAACAGGTGCTGCTCAACGATATTCTCATCTGGGAGGATGACGCTGCCGGTGATGAAGGCTGGCAGCATGTTAAGACGCCTGTTTTGCTCGCACCAAACAACACCCTCACACTCATGGTGCATGAGGAAACAGGAGGCACTGACTTCCGGGTGTGGTGGGACAATGTCAAGTTTGAGAAATTCGAGGGGGAAGTGGAGAGTGAGACCGAGGTTGCCGGGTATGTAGAGAGCGCACAACTCAGTGGAATCCCGATGCCGATCCGTAATGGAAGCACGATGACGCTCACAAGCTCAAACTGCGATCAACTAAACTCAAACGAGGAGCTCGTACTCTATTTCAGCGAGGATGGCGTCGTTGAATCCGAGAATGCCACCTACGCCGTGAGCACCAGTGGCGAGTGCATCTGGTATCTTGGAAACCGATACCTTATCCCGGGTTCGAAACCGGATCTTCTGCTACCAACACTTGTCGATGGGCGCGGCAAAAACATGCATGCAAACAACACATGGGAGCTTGGAGGTGGCTACAACCTCACACTACATGATGTGGACGGTGCGCAGGAAACCGTGCTCCTTAAATTGAACCGGAGCCATGAAACCATTGATTATGGCATTTTCAGCGAGGATGAGACCTTTGAATACCGAAGCCACATCGACGGCGTTGGCGATGACATACGCATCTTCAGATGCACGGTTGATGACATAATGCTTGATCAATCCGTGGCGATTGATGATCTGTACCTCTATTCGGATACGCCGGTGTATGTCAGTGTCGACGAACGGTATGGGGAGTTTGAGATCGATAAGATTGATTCGTCCGGAATTGTGTTTCGGAATAGGGGGTCAATTGTCTTCAGCGGAAGATGCAGCATCTTAAACGACACTATCAGGTTTAAGGTTTCCGATAACAGGCGTTACGCGTATCTCTACACGACAAAGACCGGGAGCGGAACGTATAAGCTGGAAGGGACGCCGTCGTCATATCGTGCGGAAGCAGGACGCTGGATGAACCTGACCGGTAATAACCATCCGGCATTCTCCCGTGATTTTGATACCGGGGAGTTGTATGATGAACTGAAGGTCCAGTTCTCAGATGACCGGTTCATCGAAGCTGGGAATGCAAACTACACTGTGACTGTGACAGGCGACAGGGCTGGTTTTCTGGGGGCTATGCATCGATCATTCGATCCGGACCGGGCAAACCTCCTCGGGAGACTTCTTGTAAACGAGAGCGACGAAGTGCGGCTGGAGATCGGAGAGAGTTATGTGCTGCGTGAGGGCTATATCTTGACGATGAGAGATATATTAACCACGGGCAGCACAACATGGCTGGAACTTGTGAAAGAAGGAGAGGTTGTGGAATCAGATGTCTGTGTAGCAGGAGATGTTTTCGAGTACAAACTCTACATAACAGGGCGTCATGCTACAATCTTTGAATGCGCCATCAAAACAATCTTCAGGGATGGTAAATCCGGTTTTATTCTGCTGAATAACATCAGACAATGCTCGGATGACGTGAAAAACATCAACCCAGGAGGTAACTATGGTAAATTCGAAGTTTCCAAGATCACGGCTAACAGTATTGTACTTATAAACACCGAGTCGATCACGATCGATGACGAAACTTCGATCTTAGGTGGTTGGCTGAAATTTGATGTCAGCGGAAACAGTGTTACCCCCTACGCAGAACAACAAATCGGAGGCTTGGTCTAAGATGAATATCCCCCTTATGCTTGCTTTGGGACTCGGTACATTGCTTCTCATCATATTGGTCGCTTGCTTCATATTCAGTCACTGGATCCTTATCAGGTGGTATCACGCTAAAAAAGCGTCATTCAACGATCCATTGTATGTGAAAATGCTTAAACTTGCAAAAGATGCCGGAATGCCCGCAACAGGACTCTATTTTGTTGAGTCTCCTGTTGTGAACTCGTTTTCCGTTGGAAACCGGAAGAATGGTTCTCTTGTCCTGACAACAGGAGCAATTGAACGCTTAAGTGTTGAAGAACTCGCGTGCATGATGGTGTATGAGATTGCATATCTCCGGGGCGGGCACAGGCTTCGGGAGATCGCGGCGGTTCTTGCCGGAATACTTACCATGCTCCCGGTCGCAGCGCTCTGGAGTGCGGTGTTCACTGGATTCGGACAAGAGTATGAGCCTGCACCAAAACTGATCAAATTCTTTGTAACATCACTATTTGCACCGCCAGCGGCACTCATGATCCAGCTCACATCCCGGGAATCAGTGAAATACGAGGCTGACAAGTATGCTGCGTTATTATGTGGATCAGAGGCTACTATTGGAATGCTCTCAAAAGTACGGGATCAGGAGAGCTGGGATGTTAATCCGTCGCATACTCCGCTCTTCATCACAAATCCGCTTGCAAAAGACGAGATCTATAACACGCTCTTCCGGACTCGCCCGCCAATAGAAGACCGAATAAAAAGATTAGAGGAGGCAGAATACTGATTCCGAAATGGATGTGTGCCCTTGGCATCAGTTTCATCTCATATATGTTTATACTCTTTATGATAATTGTAGTGGTTACCTTTCATGCGAGAGACTTCGATTTCGGGCGTGCCGCAGCCATCACAGCCACGTACATGACGTTAATGGCAGTGTACTTCATAGTTCTATTCATGGTGTTCAGAAGAAAAATAGACACCCCAAGATAAGGGCATTCACACCACCCATCCAAACGTCAGATCATTAGGTGATGGTTGGAAACATGTGCTGCCGGGCATTCTGAATCCATACTTGTGTGCTACTGGATTTTTCGGTTGGACTAAAGTGTCCCAACTTGATAGGGATCCCAATATTTTATGGGGAGGGATTCTGGCAGGTCTGCAGAGGATTATGGTTTATTTCGGGTGCGCGACCGATCAACCACCGAGAAGAACCATTGCCCGGTAAATTTCAGGCGGTCTGATAGCACCAGACCTCTTTTTGTATGTGGTGTGCCGGCATACTCCGCGCCATCACAACTTGAGTTTTTTTATGAATGTTGGTTGGATGTGTGACCAGAGCTTGCCACCGCTTTTTTTTTGTGTTTTTGCGTTTGCGTTTGGGGTTGTTGGGTGTGTGAGTTGTGGGGGGGTTGTGTGTGGAGGATGGTTTTGTGGGTGTTGGTTGTTGTGTGTTTGTGGTGGTGTTTGGGTGGGTGGTTAGATATGTGTTGTTTGTTTGATTTCTTGCATGAATCTGTTTTTGATTTCTGTGGGTTCTTGGTTGATGATTGGTGTTTTGGCGTTTCCGGGGTCTGTGGTTATGATTAGTGTGCCGGTGTTGTGTATGTTGGCTTGTATTTCTTCTGTTGTTGATGCTGTTTTGACATTGTGTATGCCTGCGCCTGAGGCGATTGCTGATAGGTTGGTTGTTTTTGATGTGGCGGTTGGTTGGCATCCGGTTGATCCGTAGCATTGGTTGTCTATGATGATGTGTAGGTAGTTTTTGGGCGCATGGTTTGCGATTGTTGCGAGTGAGCCGAGGTTCATTAGGATTGAGCCGTCACCGTCGATGACCACGACTTTTCGTGGTTGTGCTAGTGAGATACCTAGTCCGATTGATGATGCGAGTCCCATTGAGCCGAGCATGTAGAAGTGTGTGTTTTTGTTGTTGAGTGCGTGTAGTTCTCGGCTTGGAATTCCGAGATTGCAGACTATAAGTTCGTTGGTTAGCTCTTTGGCGATTGTTTTGATTGCGTGTATGCGTTGCATTGTGCTTGTGTTAGTGGTTTTGTAGATATATGAATTCATCTGTGTTGGCGCCCAATTTTGCCTGTTTGACTTGTTTGACTTGTTTGATGCTGCTGGTTATTGTTCGGCGTCAGGCATCAGCTTCATCTGTTTCCCCTGTTTTTCGGGGGTCTGTGCTTCTTGTTAGTTTTGGATTTCAGGGTTTTTACATCCTTTATCGTTTCGGTTAAATGTTTTTTGATGGAAGAAGGCTGCTTAATTTAATGGGCGTGAAACCTTTCGTGTTTCTTGTGGGTTTTCCAGATTGCTTCTTTAGGACTTGTGATACTGGCATGAGAGGGAGTATTCTGTTCGTTAAAACCCATGTTCTCCAGTATCACCCCTAAATTCACTGTTTTCATCCCATAAATAATTTCTCATAACGTCTACGCTTCTTGGTTTCTGCCGGTAGAGCGCTTTCTCAGATTTTTTAATTGTAGAACAGAATTTAGTACCATAACCATTTTATACTACCTGTTACACATAGTATAAGTAGAACAGACCATGTATTTACAAAAGCACCCCAAGAAAAAGAAGAATGATATCTATAATTATTACTCAATTGCAGAATCGTATCGGGAAGATGGCAAGAGCAAAAAAAGAGTAATCACTTATCTTGGGAAACTCGCCCCGGAAAAAGCACAACAGATACGTAATGTGCTGAAGATCCGCATGTCCACCGACACAATTGTTACAACTCTTGATGACTTGCTCTTCGTTGATCATTGGCACTATCTTGACGTGGCTTTTTTGAATCATTTGTGGGATGAGGAATGGGGGTTCTCAGAGCTCTTTCCATTACCCCAGGATTCCAGTGAAAACCGGAAAAAGGACATATCAACCGGTGATATTGCAAAGATTCTCACTTTTTACCGTTGTCTGAATCCGGGGAGTTATCTTAATGCTGTGGACTGGTTCAAAACAACCGCTTGCGACCTTATTATTGGGGTTGACCGGGCGCATTTCAACGAATCACGAATATACCGTGAACTCACGGTAATTGAGCAGCAAAAAGAGAAAATTGAGCACTGGCTTTATGAGACACTCAAAGAACGAGATAACGCGAGTATGCGGATGGTTTTCTATGATCTTTCTGACTCCCATTTTGAGGGGACAAAATGTGAGATCGCCAGTACCGGTCGAACCAAATCACACGGATTCAAAAGCAAAAGGGTCGTTCTTTCACTCCTTGTCAACTTAAAAGGTGAACCGTTTTCATGGGACATTCTTGAGGATTACACTGCCGATGTCAAAACGCTTACGGGAAACGCTGATAAGTGGGCGCAGAAATTCGGGTTCAAGAAGATCACCCTGGTGTTTGATCGTGGAATGGTTTCGGATGATAACCTGATACACCTGGAAAACAGTAAGAAATACCTGTACATCACTGCCATGAATAAAAACCAGCTACCTACAGTTGAAGGAATTGAGACGAAGCGGTTCAAGAACTTCACAGAAAACACAATAGAAAAAAAGATACTTTCAATTGGTTTAACCAAATACGACGATAAAACATACTACGAGGATCTAGGAGTGGATAACGATAAAAGACGGCACGTATTAGTCTTTAGCCCATATCTACTTAAAACACATCGCAAAGCCAGGGATATACTCATAGAAAAAGCGATAGAGGAAATAGAGCAAGAAAAACAATCCCTCCTGAAGGCACAAAAAAGCCGCCATGTAAAACCAACCGAAAAAAAGATCGACAAGATCTTGAACAAGTTCAATGTTAGCCAGTTTTTATCATACAATCTTAAATCCACAGTTCTAACTAAGAATAACGGTTCCAAGATTCAGACATTCAACCTTATTTACGAGAAAAACACAGAAGCGACCAAAAAGGCAATGCTGACCGATGGCATCTGGATGCTGGTCACAAACATCAGTGAAACCACAGAACCAAAAGAGTACAGGCTTGATCCCAGGGAACTTATCAAAGCATACAGAGATAAAAACAGGGTAGAAGAAGGATTCAAAGAAGTAAAATCATTCCTTAAGTTCCAGCCAACATTTGTTTACACAAACAAACATGTCCGCACACACTATACAATATGCATCCTGAGCTATCTACTTGACGTAACTATCACAAACAAACTCAGAGAAAATAAGATCGAAGAAGTGAGCAGTGTGAATAAAGTGTATCACATACTAAAGAGATGTGTAATTGGAAAGATAGGTCTGAAAGGGGATAAATCACGGATACTGAAACTTACAACCATGACAAACATGCAAAAAAACATCCTGGAGATGTTCAACTGCAAACATTTAGGAATGAACAACCATCTGAAATCAATCAGAGTCAAAAAGATGTAGAACAGATTCGAAAAATGGTGTGGCCCACCGATTGCGGTTTTTATTTATGGTGACGAAGATGGGTTTTAAATTACTTTGATATACTGTTAAACACTTCATCACCAATACATCGTACATGGTATTGACCCTTCCTCGTAGCTGAACACGCACCAAAAATTTTCTGTTGTCGTTTTACTCCGGGATTGAAATCAGAACTGTGTTTATTTGGTGGTGGCAACAGAAAATAGGCGGTTAAACCGCGTTTTTAACACGCCCCAAAACGCGTGTCAAGTCTCATGCCTTTCCCACATACTCCACAGCCCCCCTGCACATCAGATACACGCCCGCGTACTCCGGAACCGTGTTCACGCCCTCTGCCAACTCAAAATGTTTCCCGCGGAGGTCACATGCTGCGGGCATCTCAGCCATGACCGAGATCGCTTTATCAGAGAACACAACAGCGTCCTTCAGCGGATCGAAGACCTCGATGTTCTCAAGCGTCAGAGGAGCGACCCTCAGGCTTGAACCACCGTGCAGGGACGTGGGGAGCCGGATTAGCCGTTTGATGTCACCGGTTACCGGCTCATCAACACTTGCGCAGGTTTCTTGTATGGCTTTTAGTATTAACCGATTCCAGAAGGATTTCGTGATGCCTGCGAGAAATTTGATGTTTCCATTTCTGATGCGTTCGATGTTTGCGTTGCTGGCGGCATCGAGAAGCCCGGCGTCAACCAGTTTCTTTGCTTTCATTTCTCCGATGCCGTCCAGTTCCTGCAATTTGTTTACAGCGGTTTCAGGGTCTTTAAGTGACTGCACATACCCGGTAATCCATAGGTTGATCTTGCGACTCCATCCAAAACGTTTTTCGGCGGGAATCTCTGAAATCGGTGAACTCACAGACGCTGGTTTTATTATGAGTCCTGCTCCGCTAACATAGTCCACGATCTCTCTTCGCTCCGCACTTCCGAGTGTTTGCACTGTGGGGTCGCGCACGTGCACGTGGTAGCCGCGCCCTCCTGAGAAGACGATATTGAGTGACTCACCGGAAAACCCAAAGTCATTGGTCAGGAAGTCAAGCAGTCGCAGGGTCTCGCTTTTGACCCGTGCAAGCATTTCAGGAAATGATTCTGGCGCATTTGGTAGGTGGTCGGCATCCAGGTCAAAGATCAGGTCTGCTCCCTGCCAGTGTTTATCTGCCATCGTGCCCGCGCCAGGGTATTCATAGTGTGCGACCGAGGCGAATGCGTGGGCGGGAACCATGTTCCGTAGATAATCGATTGCTTCTTGTCGCGTGACAAATGCTGTGTGTCGTCGCATCACAATCTTTGGCAGCGCATCAAAGAAAATAAAGCCCCACTCGCGACGCTCGAATTCTGGCGGTAGCTGGATTGGGTATTCAAGATAATATTCCTTGAATTTCTCGTGCAGGAAGTGTTTTGTTCGTTCGTTCATTTATTGCGTGTTTACTCAGCCACAACCGTTATTTTTTGCAGAAACACAGGTTTGCAAGTGTTTATGTCTGTAGGTGGTGTGGGTTGAATAATGCTAAAGTTCACAGGTCTTTATTGTTTTTATCGAAAAACGGATGGGAGCTGCACGAAATATCGCCCGCTTTCTTTCACTAATAGGATTATCTCCTATCGATCGAGTGGTGATTTGATATTTAGCTCGTGCGACCCTTTATATTCTCCGCGGCAGAAGACCCCGTTACTTGTAGTGGGGATGAATGCCGCCTTTTTATTGGTTTTAGTCATGTTCCACTCGTTCGATGTAATTCTTAATTGTTGTGCTGCTCACTTCTCCAGCGGTTCCGATATAATAGTTTCGTGACCCTGTCCGTCCTTTGCGAAATTGCCGGCGTAACTTTGGGAAAACCTTGAACAGTGATAACCCACTTGTTCCTTTTAAATATTAGCACGTCTGATAATCGCGTGATAAGGGGAATTCTAACGATTGCCAGGTGGATGTGATCTGGTCTGACTTCAATCGTAATTAGCACCTATCCCTTTTTTCCCACCTGTTGTCTAAAGAATTGCTCAAGATATTCAGCGATATCGTTTTTGAAAACATTACGTCGGTGTATAGGGCAAAAAACAATATGGTGGTTAGTGTGAAATACTGAGCTTCCGGTTGTTTTGGCTTCCATAAGCTATAGTTTCATACCATGACAAAGAGGAGGTCAGGGCAATTTCAATTCCTCTTAAACTCAAACAGCCCCTTTTGCCCCCATGCCCGCGTGAACAATCCTTCTTTCACCATAATATCCATAAATTCGTTGATTTCGAGATGTTCGGAGGTGGCATAGAGGATGCCGCCCGACTTAAGCACCCTGTGCAGTTCCCATAGCAGGCTATCTGTATCTGTTATCATCCGGAGCACATCGTGGAGCAGCACAACGTCCACGCTTTTGTCGGGGAGTCCGGTCTCATTGCTTGATCGGATCGTCCTGATGTTTGAGATTTTCCTCTTCCGGATATTCTTCTCAACCGCGCTTATTGCCAGTGGATGGATGTCCAGAGCATAAACAACGCCGGTATCGCTGATTATCTCAGCCATCAGAGTGCTGAAACTCCCGATCCCGCATCCGTAGTCAAGAATGGTCTGCCCCTTCAGAATTTCCATCTGACGCAGGGTTCTCTCTGGCATTCCACGTATTTCACGCACTCTTAAAACCATCCGCATTATTACAAATCCGATTCCAGGCATCATCAACTCGTCAGTCCCGCGTTTGAAGATCAAGCCCCGGAACATCAGGATTGCCACGATGAACTGAGCGAGAGCAAAGCCTTCTACTGTTGCAAGCACCATCCACCCGTCTCCTGAAATGGCGCTAGACCCGATGCGGATTATCATAACAAGAGGGACGAGCGGGATTGTGGAGAAGGGTATCAGGGCGGATAGCCAGTGTCCAACCGGCTTTCGCGTTCCTCTGTATTCGCTAAAGGCGAGGATTGCGGAGCCTGTTGCAAGAATTGCTGCGATCACCTCGTAGCGAACCACGTGCGTGCAGACCATGCCGTTAGCATGGTAGGTTGCAATCACGAGAGGGCAGGATAGGGCGATTGCGATGTAGCAGAGATATTTGAGATATTTGATGGGTTTGATGGGTTTCATCGCCCCGTCACCTATCCACCCTCTCGCCTTCTGCCGGGTCTGCTCGATATCCGGTGCACCGCCTGCCTGTGCTGCTGCAAAGGCTTCTGAAGTCCCCTTCATGATGCGAATTTATACCCCCGCACGCTCTGCTGCTCATCCCACATTCTGCGGTAGAGCCCCTCTTTTTTCATCAGCTCCTGATGTGTCCCCTGCTCCACAAGACGCCCCTCATCCAGCACCGCAATGGCATCTGCATTCACAACGGTGTTAAGACGGTGGGCAATTATGACCACGGTTTTGCTCTGAACAAGGCGGTCGATCGCTTCCTGAATATAGAGTTCGTTCTCCGGATCAAGGCTTGCTGTTGCCTCGTCAAGGGGGATGATCGGTGCATCCTTAGTGGTCTCTGGTGTCTGCTCAGGTATGTGAGTACCTTGCTCTAAATTTTAAGTTTAAGCAATGACGCTGCTGCAACGAGGGATAAAACGAAGCCGTAGGTGAATGCCGTTTCCGGGCTGATCATGCCCCAGAGTAAACCTGCGATTCCGCCAGCAGGCGTAGCCGCTAAACCTGTTGCCGTGTGAAATGTCCCGAGCGCCGTAGCTTTCAGATCCGGTGGCGATAAATCAACGACAAATGCCCTCTGGGCTCCGTCGATCATAGCATAGAATACGCCGTATAGCACGAATACCCAGATGATCTGAGAGAGACTTGAGACAAAAATGAGACCGAGGGAGGTTAGCCCGAATAGCACATAACCAATCCCGATAACCGGCTTTCTACCAATCTTATCTGAGATTATGCCTGCAGGAATTGTGAAAATAGTGTAGATTATATAGAATATTATGTACAGTAACAGCGCGATATGGTCGCTCAGACCAATATCAAGTGCGCGTATCATCAGGAAAGCATATCCAAAGTTCCCAAGCGCAAATATCGTTGCGACAATTGTGAAATACCGGAGCTGTGGCGTAAGCGATTTGAAACTGATCCGTATGGATTTTTTAGTGTTAGTGATGGGCTGAAGGGTTTTATTCTTCTCTTCTTTCACAAATATTATCAGCAGAACCGCGATCAACGATGGTATACTAGCCAGCAAGAAAACATCTCTGTAACCAAGTGAAAAAAGGAGTAAAAAAGCCAGAGCAGCTCCGAGAAGTGAACCTGTTCCATCCATAGCCCTGTGAATGCCGTACGCCTTTCCCCTAACATCCTTGTCGCAGGACTCAGCAATAATCGCGTCCCTGGGCGCGCTCCGAATACCTTTCCCCACCCGCTCAACAATCCGGATCCCAAAGACTGCCTGCCATGTACCTGCAAATGCAAAGAGCGGTTTTGCGAGCGAAGAAAGTCCGTAACCGGCAAGGATGAATGGTTTTCTTCGTTTGATCTTATCGGACCAGTAACCAGAGAAGACTTTTAACAGGCTGGCAACCGTTTCAGCAGAACCTTCGACCAAACCAACAACAAACATACTGGCGCCAAGTGTAGTTGTCAAAAATAGTGGAATTAGGGGAAAGACCATCTGACTACCCAGATCAGTAAACAGACTGACCATACCAAGAATGACGATATTGGCGCCGACGCCCTTCATCAGGCGAGCTCTGAAATGTTTAGTTTGCTTCATATTACCTCCTCCACAAGTTCCCGAATCTTCTTTTTCACTTCTTCAAGAGCATTAATGCCTTTTTCAGTTATTCTGTAGTATTTCCTTACCTTTCCACTGACTACTTCGTCTCTTCTTGTCAGGTAGCCGTCTCTCTCCAACGAATGAAGTATGGGGTAAAGAGTTCCGGAACTTATCTCGTAACCATGACTTCTTAGTTCATCCATCATCTCCACTCCAAATATTTCGCCCTCACACGCATGATGCAGGATGTGTATTCTGATAAACCCCAGAAAAATGTTTCTCATCATTGTATTGCCTAACGATATTGGAAGTCTATATCATGCAAAAACCTTTCGGTTTTGAATATCAAATATGGAAACGTGATGGTAGTGCATTTAGGCGTCCTGGCGATCAGGTATTGAACCAATCTTTGCGGAGCACAACGATAACCCCCTCGTTTGTGATAGATTGGACGTATCCGGACCGTTTCAATATGGAACTTAACCAAAATAGACTTTCCAAAACCCCTGAAAATTGTGGTTTATATGGGTGCTGCAATACATTGATCGTTAGCCTTATGTATCGCGAAATCACGGATGAACTATAGACAACCGCCACCACCACCACCACCACCACCACCGACCCGTTCCCGGACGGTAGCCATAACTGAAACCGGTGCTTTGTTTGGAAAGGGCGGCAAAACAGTCAGACGGCGGGCATCGATCAGCGGGTAGGCAAATATTATATGAGAACAGCAATCATCCTGTGTGGCGGTAGAAGCGCCCGTTTCGGAAGTGACAAAGCAATGCTCACAATTGATGGCGTGCCCATGATCCGGAGGGTGATTCAGCGTGTTTCGCCGGTTGTGGACGAGATTATTATCGCTGCCCGTGATCCGGCACAGGGAAGGTGTATCATTGAAGCGATCCCTGACGATTTGACGGTTGTTTACGATTCGGTTGTTGGATACGGACCGATTGCAGGAATTCTCGCGGGACTGCTCGCATCAAAATCAGAATATTCGGTTTGTCTTGCATGTGATCTGCCTTATGCTAATCCTGAAGTTATTAATGCGCTCTTTGGGTGCGCAGAGGAACGCGGGGGCGATGCCGCAGTCCCAATGCACCCCAACGGGATGCTTGAAACGCTCCATGCCGTGTATGGCAGACCAATGATACCTGCGTGCCAGAATGTCACGGAAAGCGGGGAGCGTACAGTTCGTTCAGCAATATCCCTTCTTAGCCGGGCGGTTTTTGTGCCAACAGAGTTGCTGCGCAGGTTTGATCCTGATCTGCTCACGTTTTTGAATGTGAATTATCCGGAGGATCTTGGAAAGGTGGTATGAACACTTTCCGCGGGGCTACTGACAATCGAAACGTATATGTGGCGTGAACGCGAGGTGAACAACATAACCATGAGCAAAGGTGAAACAGAAACGAGAACTTATCTTTTCAGAGTATTGGTTGAGCCGGACCACGGTCGGTGGCATGCTTGCTGCCCTGCCCTTGAGGATATTGGGGGTGCTACATGGGGATGTGCCAGAGAAGAAGCATTAAAAAATATAAAAGAAGTAGTTGATATAATAATAGAAGAATTAATCGAATACGGGTGCCCCATGCCCGAAGCATCGGAAGATGAAGTTTGTATTTTCTCTGAACCAAGAGTGATGGTAACCGCCTGATGCCGACTGATTATAGCAAGTTGCGAAACATAACTGCCAGAGAAATTATCTCCGCTCTTTCTCGTGATGGATTCTGTTTTCGGTCTCAAACTGGGAGTCATCAAAGATACGGTCATCCATGGAGGAAAAGTCACGATTTCATTTCAGGGTCCGGGCGATACTTTTCCCCCAAAAACATTGAAATCGATGGTTGAAAAACAGGCTAAATGGACTGACCAAGATTTAAAACGGCTAAAGACTGTAAAATAGGATAGAATACAAGACAGATAATTTAACACAATGATCCGTATTTCCCATTCCAAAAGACAAAGGAAGAGCAGCCGGTTTTTCCGGAGTTAACGAAATATATGACACCTGATAAGTTGACAACCTCAAAAAACTGCCCATCGGGAGAAGTTTTGATAACATGATAGAGAATCACATTGCAGAAAAGACGCTGCTTGAGATGATAGAAGACCTCTACGACCAGTTCGAGAACGGAACGATCCCGGGCGTTGAGATATCCACAAGAACAAAGAAGAACATCGAGTACAACGCAAAAAGTGAGGTCTGGGTCTACGGCGATCAGACCAGCATGAGGAGTGCGAAGACGGTCAAAGGTGCGTACCACCTGCTGAAGATGTCGTATTCGATAGAACTACTGATAAACGAGCACCTGAGGCAGAATCGTGGATCCACGCTCCGAGAACTCTATTACATATCAGAAAACTGGGATATCGCAAAATTCAAGCAGCAATCAGAGAGCGACAGGCTAATTGAGGATCTTGAGATCGTTACTGCCTTGCAGCGCGAGGACTTCCATATCCGTCCTGAGGAGGACGGGGCAACGATGTTCGGACCGATCAGCATAACTGAAAAAACGAAACGAGGCGATCGCCCCATACATTGTCAGGAGGACGTCGGCGAGAGCGGCTACCAGATCCCGTTCAGCGTGGACAATGTTAAATTCAAGGATCACGACGCAAAACTTGTTGTTGCAATTGAAACCGGCGGTATGTACGCCAGATTAATAGAGAACGGGTTTGACGAGAAATACAATGCGATTCTGGTGCATCTGAAGGGTCAACCAGCAAGAAGCACCCGCCGCATGGTCAAACGGTTGAGCGAGGAGTTATCACTTCCTGTTGTTGTCTTCACAGACGGCGACCCCTGGAGCTACCGGATCTATGCGAGCGTCGCTTACGGGTCGATTAAGAGCGCACACCTCTCCGAGTATCTTGCAGCGCCAAGAGCGATGTTTCTTGGCGTGCAACCATCCGATATCGTGGAGTACTCGCTCTCAACAGACAAACTAACAGATCAGGACATCGCAGCGCTGAAGAGCGAGCTCACTGATCCAAGGTTCGATACCGATTACTGGAAGGAACAGATAAATCTCCAGCTCAAACTCGGGAAGAAATCCGAACAACAGGCGTTTGCAGGCAAAGGTCTTGACTTTGTGACCGACACATACCTGCCCGACCGTCTTTCCGCTATGGGGGTTTTATGAGTGCGTGAGTTCCTGTTTGCACTCAGGTCAGGTCTGGGATTCTTAACAACAATTCCTGTTGGGATCAGCATGGAGGGACTTGCCGCCCTCGGCAAACGGGTGTACCTCTTCCCGGTGATCGGAGTTCTGATCGGAGTTCTGATCGGAGCAATCGGACACCTCCTCGGGTTATTTCTGCCATCAGGAATCGCAGCAGTTGGAGTCATCGTGTCACTATATTATCTTACCGGCATCAACCACCTCGACGGACTCGCCGACTTTGGAGACGGGGTCGTTGCACACGGATCACGAGAAAAAAAGGTGAGTGCAATGCGTGATGTCTCGCTCGGCATCGGCGGAGTCATATTCTGCGTAATCATAGTTATCGGGCTTTTTACAGCGGTTAACGAGGTGTTAGAGGGTGCTATGAGTAGTGCAGGTGTTGTGGGCAGCGGAGCAATGGGGCTTGCGGCTGGACTCAACCAGGGAGGGAGCTTTCTGATGGTGATGCTCGCATCCGAGGTCTGCGCAAAACAGGCAATGCTCACAATCTCCACATTCGGAAAAAGCAGCCATCCAGGACTAGGATCAATCATGATCGATGAAACCGGGCTTCGCGAGTTCGGGATCGGGCTCGTGTTCTCAAGCGCAGTCTGCTGGGTTATGCTTGCAGAAGGAGGTCTGCTTCTGCTCGGAAGCGCAATTGGAGTAGCGTTTATCGTTCTCAGAACTGCAAACCGCAACTTCGGCGGGATCAGCGGCGATGTGATCGGAGCAACAAATGAGATTGCAAGAGTGGTCGCGCTCCTGGTGGCGGGAGTGTGCGGGGGCTGTGGGATGTGAGTGGGGGCGTAGATTGCTTTTGGCGTTCATCCGCTCTCGGCGAGGGTGTATTTGAAATATCTGCCGAAGTATCCGTAATCTTATTAGCACGCAGAATAAAAAGGAAAAAGTGGCATAAGCAAGGGGGTTTATTATTCCATGGTACGACTATCCGAAATCGAAGCTGAAATCGAAAAAGCATTCAAGAAGACCGTAAAGGATTATAAGAATGGCGATATTAAAATCGAAGAAGATTTTAGAGCACATCTTCACAATCACCTGAAGCCTTTTTGTGATAGCAGGGGTTTGGGGATGCGGCTTAGCCGTGGGGTTAAACTTAGAAACGAAACTGTGAAGCCAGACATTTTAATTTATAGAGGCCGTAGGGATTTTGTTGTGATTGAAATGAAAAATAAAAATAGCACTCTTGGTGGTGGGAACTATGATATTAACAAACTGAAAAGATACCAACAAAAGTATCAAAAGAAATGCCTACGGGGCTACTTTATTCACATAGATAAGAAGGATAACCGATATAAAAAACATCATAGGTGCAAATCGCCTGCTGCATGGAAAAATAATTATTTTGTTGATCTATGGTGTGTCCTCGATAAATATACAATCCAT
Organism: Methanosarcinales archaeon; assembly: GCA_004211975.1. Taxonomy (GTDB): domain Archaea; phylum Halobacteriota; class Methanosarcinia; order Methanosarcinales; family Methanogasteraceae; genus Methanogaster_D. The sequence goes on from RXIK01000139.1 coordinate 22,580, forward strand.
AAGTTTGAGGTGAAAAGAGGTAGTGGTACAGAAAAAATTATAAGATGAACTCAAACACCGATTTCGAAGAATGGTTATACAAAATATGCCCCGATAAACAAGCTAAAATGGATTATATGAACAAACATTACATACCGGATATCGATTTAAGTTTCGACAATCTTGAAAATTTCATAACTGGCAGGAAGAAACTGTTAACTGATAACTTTAAATCGCTTCTGGAAATAGATACTACGTAGACAAGAAACCACGACCC
>RXIK01000140.1 GCA_004211975.1 Methanosarcinales archaeon
AAAAAGAACCGCGCAACATCCGCCACCCGCTCATCCGGCTCAAATTCGTTGATTGAGGTTGGTCGTGCGACTGTGTGCTCGATTCTCTTTGATGCGTAGCGTATCACGGGGGTACTTCCTGCCGCCTTGATCTCGAGCGTGGAGTCCCACCATGCCATGACCACTGCATCATCCGCACCACGGGTCTCCTCGAGGAACCGGATCGCGTCACGAGTATCCTGTGAAATGAAACGCCCGGATGTGAACTCCTTTGAATCGATGAAATATGAGATGTCCTGACCACCTATCCATGTGCCAGCCATAAAATCATCGTTCAGTGCGTACAATTTAATTTCCTGGTTTTCTCCGAATTCTTCTACCACCATGGAGGCTTTCTGCTGGTTCAGATTGTTGTAATACACGGCAAGCCCGACAGTTGTCGCCGCAACAAGAATTACCGTGATCGCAAGTGTCAGGTACGATTTATTTCTTGTCTCTGGAATATGTGATACCCGCGTACTGCGAAAGAGCATAAGGATGCTTAACAGGGCAGGCAGCGCGATCAGCACTGAGTATGCGATGAGCGTGCCCAGATCGAATGTGTAGTTGGAGAGCGGTCCCCTGATAAGCACTGCAGCACCGCTGTACCGTATATGTGTCATATATTGGTGCAGATATGCGAAGAACGCAAGTGCAAGTGTGGTGTTAGCAAGTGCAAGTATCTTGCAGACGTTATCGTAGGAATTATCTCTTCTCACGAAACTAAATGAGAGTACAACTGAGATGATTCCGATCGTGAGCAGCAGTCCCGATGCCACGAAGTTGATATCCATAGTCCACCACGAAAACATCCGGGTGTTTGGTTGCGATAAGATCCACAGAGCAGTTGATATGAGATAAAGAGCAAGTGTGAGGTGGATAACTCCCACAAAAATCTTGCTGTTGCTTTTTACCTTTGTTGTAGTCTTGTTTTCGTTCGAGAACATAAATTTTTCCTCGTTTATCAGGCGTTCTTTCATAGGACACCATCCGAGTAGTTTCTTGATGAGTTCGGTCATAGGATATCCTCGAGTTTTCGGAATAGCTCATCAGCCATCTCTGAGGGGCTTTCTGATTTTGTAAGCGATATTTCCATCTCGCCCGCGTAATCTTGCAGGAGTTTTTCGCATTCGTGCGAGTGGTTGCACTTGCCACAGTCTCCCTTGTGCCGGTACCAGACTTGCATGCCGTGTTTTGCCGAGATGAAGATGATTGCATCGGTGTTCAGTTGAACTGATCTTCCGAAGAGCACTCCGCGCTCGAAGTTCACTTTTTTAACCTCGATGTGGTTTGATTGCGCCATTTCCATCATGACTCGTGATACTTTTGAGTCCATGCTCTGAAGTGATTTGGATACTGATTGGCGGCTGACACTGAAGCTTCTGGCGATGTCCGCGCCTGCCATGCCGTCTCTGCGTAGTTGCCAGAACTCAAACTGTCGTTCGTTCAGTGGTAGGAACATGTGTCAATCTATGTAAGTTTACACATAAAAAGTTTTTTGGTAAGGGTGGAAAATTGGGAGCCACCACAGTGCGTGGCATCAAACCAATCACGGACGCAGGCGTTTACCTGCAAACTACACAAGTGTGCCGAGCAAAATTCGGGCAGAGTCCCAACACATAGTTGGTATGTGGGTAGCAACACCGATATACCAGATTAAACCGCCTACGGTAAACTTATGTATTGATTACGCCCAGACTACACCTACCAGCGTTCATGTCTTCCGCGAACAGGAGGTTTTGATGACCAACAGTAAAGAGTATCTGCAACGCACATTCATGGGACTCGGGACCGCAGTCAGCGAACTGTTTGGAAAATCGAGCCAGGAGCTGACAAACCTGTTCACTTCGTACATCGGCGCTGAAATTGGTAAAATGCTCCTTGATAAGGGGCTGGTGAGCCATGATACGCCGATACCGGAACTGATCGAGGTTCTTGCACGCGAGCTTGAGTTCGGAGCCGGTTTTGATATCATCAGTCGTGCAGGTTCAGTCACGCTCAAGATCATTGACTGCAATGTCTGTCCGAGTAAGGTTGGAGGCGAGACATTCGTGACGTCGGTATGCCCGATTCCGGGAATCATCCGGGGTGCCATCGATGTCGTGAAGGGCACAAGTGGCGAGGGCTACGCAAAACTCAAGCCCGGTGAGGGGTGCGAGGTGATATCAATGATCGATCCGGAGGAACCATGACCGAAGAATGGCGCAGAGAGAAGGTGGATTATGTGGTTTACAATGCGATATCGTATGCATTCGAGCGAGCACTGAAGGAGACGCTTGGAGGTGGCGCAGCAATCATGCAGACCACGATGGTGCCACTGGTCGGCGTTGATCTCATCAAAGCCACAGAAAAAGAGCTCGGAATCGAATTTAAACCGGGAAAGCCCATGTCAGAGTTTATGAAAGACCTTGCAAAACTGCTTGTTGGACTTGAAGTCGCCGACGGAATACAATGTATGCCTGATGAAGGCGACGTTGGTGGTACTGGCAGTGGTGACGGCGGTGATACGGGAAAAGTCCGGTGTCACGTCAAAAACTGCATCAACACACTCGCACTAAAGTACCTGCGTGAGAAAGGAATTGAATCATGTGTCCTCTGCCCGCCCGGATTTTACGCAGCATCAGCCGCCAGAAAGGTTTTTGGAGACAGGTTCCAGATACGGATAACGAACACAACCGCAGAACTCGGGAGCTGTGTGGTGACATTTGAGTTGATTGAGTAGGTGAAGCAAATGCCTGAAACAAAGAAAGAAAGACTGGACAAGATCCTCTCCAGATTCGGGGAAGTCGGACAAATCAGGGCAGTTGGCGTCGTATCAAAGGAAGGATTACTGATCACGTCACGCATGCCTCCTGAAATGAACGAACGGATCGTTGCCGCGCTCTGTTCCACAATCATGGCGAGCGCAGAGACTGCAAGCACACAGATGGGGATCGGAATTGTGAATGATATCCATGTGAAGACCGATCAGGGCACGATATTGCTCCAGCCAGCCGGGGAAAAAGCGGTCCTGATCGCACTGGCAGAAACCGGCGCGCAACTCGGACTGATCATGATGGAGATCGAAACACGGGCGAAACAGGTGCAGGAGATCCTTGAAGAGGTGTAGCATGGCGGCTATCACTCCAACTGGTGACGGCACCGACGGCAAACTCCGCAAGACCTACATTCCGGTGCTTGATGACATGCTTGGCGGTGGCATGCCTGCCGGGACGTCATTGCTATTCACGGCGATGCCGGGCGTCACATCAGAGGTTTTCGGATACCAGATCATTGCCGAACGTATGCGGTGCGACAACGAGATCGGCTTCATCTACACAAACACAAAAACACCTGTTGAGATCGAACACGTCTTTCAGAAGTATGGCTGGGACCTGCGATCATTTCTTGACTCTGACCATGGATTTTTTGTTGATTCCATATCCCACATGATGGGAATGCCTGCGATCGGTAGGTATGTGATCGATGATTTTACAGAGAGCGAGGCAACGGTCAAAAACGCAATCGCGGATATTGCGGGAGGGACTGCGGTGATCGAGAATATCGCAACGCTTCTCGATTCGATCGGTTTTGAACAGACACTCGAATTAATCGGGCGGTTAAACGAAGAAGCACGAAAAAACGACGTGAACATTGTCTATATGTTCACAAGATGGAATTACAAGAACGTACTTCTCGAAAAACTATCTGATATTGTTGATTGCGAGGTAAAACTCTTCAGCGTCGAGGAGAAAGTGATATACAGGCAAGTCTTCGCAGTTACAAAGTCCAACTGGATAACGCCCAAAACAGATAAGATATTCTTTGAGGTCCTTGAACCCGGTGGCGTTCGGGTCTTCATCCCGAAACTGCTGGTAACAGGACCATACAATGCAGGGAAAACCGCATTTACCCATGCAATCGCAGCAGACACTGTTTCTGTGGATAGACAGTCTTACGAACTGTTTCCAACGACGGTGGGTCTCGATATCGGACATCTTGATTATAACGGTTTCTCTGCCGACGTATTTGGCACTCCAGGACAGGAACGGTTTGATCTCTTGCTTGAACCACTTGCAAGAGAGGCAATCGGCGCGTTCATCGTTATCGACTCAACAAAGCCGGACACGTTTGTGCGGGCAAAGGAAATGATCCGGATGTGCCGCACAGAGGCAATACCGAAGGTAATCGTCGCTAACAAGCAGGATCTTTCGGATGCACTCTCTCCTGAGGCGATCAGCGAGAAAATGTCGCTATGGGAGAACGTGCCAATCATACCAGTCTCGGTATTGAACAAAGAGGGACTGAACAAAGCTCTTGACACCCTGTTCGGTCTGATGTATGGTGTGTGATGTGTGAGGTATGATTCCAAAAATAAGATCCGGAATCACGGGGTTAGATGAACTAACCGGGGGATTGCCCGAGAACACGATGACGCTGGTCTATGGTCCGCCAAAAACCGGGAAGTCCATATTATGCTACCAGTTCCTCCGTCAGGCTATGGAAGACGACGACCTGTGCATGTATCTAATGACCGATTACGACCTGACACAGCTCGAACAGCAGATGATGGCTTTCAACTGGTTCATTCATGATTATATCCTGAATAAACGATTGTACGTGATCGACACCGCATCAGGCTCGATTGGTGCGATGAAACCGGAAACAGAGAACATGTCGATCTCTTTTCCACAAAATCCAACCGATATTGCAAGTAAAGTCATCCAACAGCTACAATATGTCCATCAGCAGGCACAGCGGTTCAGGTCGGTTCTGGACTCGGCAACCACACTCTTCGCATTCAACTCGCCAATCCTGATCATCAGGGTGCTCAAGGCATACACCCTGCGAATCAAGATGGCTGGCGGCACCGGCATCATCACATACACCGAAGGCTCGGCAGAACCGCAGATCGAGACGATGCTAAAAGCAACCGCAGACAACATCGTGTACCTTGGCGAGGACGAACTCGTCATCGAGGCGATGACCGGACTTAAACACATAAAAGCAAGTTACCAGATCAACGATAACGGGCTTGTGATGGGGTGACCCCAGGGCATTTGTGTTCTTGGGTTTGGTTCATCGAGTTTCAAGCGAAAGAGTTATGGGAACGGTTCGGGGGTGTTGCACGTCACCTGACATCAGATGAATCCACAGCTTTCCCTGACATGTTTTTGATCTCAGACCCGCCTGGTGGCAGGAATCTGGCGATCTGGTCCGGCGGCGCAACAACCTTGATCTGCCGCCCAAACACGTCCGAATACGTTCGGTAGATCTTCTTTGCAAGGTCGTTCTGGTTGAACCGCCCGGGCATAATCTCAATCACGTATCCTGCGTGTTTCTTCACAGCGGACACCGGACCACCGATAAGTTCCATTCCATCTGTTATTCCGATTGCAACTCCGATCGATACGTTTTTGGTGTAATTCCGCTTACCTCTGATGATAAATGCGCCTTTTGCAACGAACTCGCCGTGTTCAGGTGTTTTTGAGACCTGGTCCGGGTGCACCCAGTAGCAATCTCCGGTGTACTGTGATTCTTTCCAGATATTTGAGTATGAGACTGCGAACTGCGCCGCCTCGGCGATCGTTTGCTCGGGCACCTGTCCGCCGCCCTCAACTTTAATGATTGTTACTGGCGCGCCGGGCGCCTGTGTATGCACGAAAACATCTCTTTTTTCGAGGTATTTCTTGACGATCTCCTCGTTGCTCGTGGCGTCCCGCCCACCTACCACAAGAAGACCGTCTGACGACACAAACCATCTGAACCTGTGGTACCAGCGTGGTTTCGGACGCTTGAGTGTTGACGGTTTTATCTTTGACTCTCTTGCTGATTTTGCTTTTTTCACTTCTTTTTCGATGAGTTCGCGGGTATGTTCAAGCGCACGTGTGGCGCCAGCCCGTTTCAAGCTTAGTTTCTTGGATTTATCGTAGTATGCCTGCGCATTCTGTGGGACTGATTTTCCGATGTTAAGGGCGATGTCTGCCTGGTCCAGTTCCATTGTAATTGTTTTTGTGTGTGGGTCAATTCGTTTTATCATCCGTGCGGTGGGATGGTCTGCCTGCTTCACGATCTCTGTGATTTCACCCCATCCACGCCCGTTTGCAAGCGCAGACCCAATTGCAGCAAGCGACTCATCAATCAACTGGTAATGCATATAAATCGTCTCTGCTTTTGTCTCCAGACCGGATTTTTCTCTCTCAAATTTCAGAATTGCGTTTTCCTGCTGGGCTAATCGGTGTTCAAGTGGGTTTTTCTTTGTTCTGGCTATTTCCGATTGTTTCTTTTCATGTCCCACCATCACGTCAAAGAACTCGTCGAGCGCCTCATTAAATGTGTTAAAGTATCGTTTTTCATGATCCGCGTATTTGGAAATCTCAAACGGGAGAACATCGATCTTTTTTTTATCGTGGTATATGATGTGTGGCTTTGGATCCTGTATTCGACCGAACACATCCATAATTCCTTGGTGCATTGACTGGCTCATCTCACCGGATATATCCTGGCAATCGAGGTTTTTATCGATCCCTGACACCGAACAGACCTCTTCGGCAATGGTGCCGCCCATATTCAGATTTGTTGCAAGTGTCTTCACGAGATTGATGTCTGATTTTGAAAATAGGTCTGATAGTTCGCCGGACGTGATTTTAACCGGGTTCAACTGCATATCTGGCAATTTATATATCTCGCCGCTCCGGATCCTGCGCCCGCGAAAGGTCACCGGACGCATTGGGAGGATGATTTTCTGCTCGTCATTTGCCAGTATCGCGTTGCCAGACGAGAATAATTCGATGATAAGGGTGTTTGCGACTTCGCCACGCATCGTCTTGATCTCGATGATTCTGTCGAACTCATACTGCTCGATCGAAACGATCCTGCCATGAGAAAGGTATTTCCGGAGCGTCATCGCAAACGTCGGCGGGAGCTTCGGACCGGGCTGTGGATGTGCTGTCAGGTGCATGGATACGCCCGGATCAATCACAAGATCACATCTGCCCTCGCCAAACAAGTACAGATTCAACCGGATCTGCTCGGTCTCAGTATCTGATTTGTATATCTTCTCGATGCGCGCTCCTGCCAGATGCTGCAACTCAGAGACCATTGCCGCAACATCAACGCTCGTCATCTCACGTTTCATGTCGGACACCCATCCAAACTATGACTCATTTGCAGGTCACCTGAACGTTAAGGCTAAAGTCCAGCCACCGAGCAGAATGAGTGATCATCCCCAGTGAAATCACGTCCACGCCGGTTTCTGCATATTCCACAAGGTTATCTGTCGATATACCACCGGACGATTCAAGCATCACTGAATCACGCAATTTTTCAGCGTCCAACACTGACACCGCATCTTTGATTGACCTTACATCCATATTATCAAACATAATAATGTCAGCACCAAGTTTGGCGGCGCGCACAGCGTCACCGGCATTTTCAACCTCGATCTCTATTTTTTTCACAAAACTCACATCCTTCGCAACTTTGTATGCCTCGTCCATGCCATAAATCCTGATATGATTGTCCTTGATCATGATTGCATCAGCGAGATTGAACCGGTGTGGATCACCGCCACCAAGCATCACCGCCTTCTTCTCAAACCTCCTGAACCCGGGCGTCGTCTTTCTGGTGCAGGCAATCCGTGCGCCGGTGTGTTTCACCATGTCCACGCACGCACGGGTCAGCGTCGCTATTCCACTCATTCTACCAAGTATGTTTAAGGCGACACGCTCGTTTTGCAGGATTGCGCGTGAACTCCCTTCAATGTCGATGATGACATCGCCACCCGTGATCTTATCACCATCAACACGTTTGCGCGAAGGCGAAATCCCGCAATAACCGAAAATTCTGACCGCTTCTTCGAGTCCTGCGAGTATTCCGTCTTCTTTTGCAATAATTCTCGCTCTAATTATTTCATCCGGAAGTAAACTATGAAAAACATCGAAATCACCGGTATCTTCCCTTAAAAAAACCTCGATTTCAGATGTAATCATTGAACTAAGCCCAGATTATTTAGTTGCTCCCACACCATTATCTTGGCAGTCTCGCAGTCTGTCTGGCTCTTTGCACCAGTGATCACCAATTTTCCAGAACGAAATATTAAAACAACAACCTTAGGATCCTTTATTCTGTACACAAGTCCGGGAAACACCTCCGGCTCATATTCAACATTCTCAAATCCCAGACCAATAGCGATCGCGTCCAGATCAAGCTCGGTGCCTAGTGATGCTCCTGCCACGATGTTCTGGACAATGTATGACTTGTTCGTGATGTTATATCCAAGACCTTCAAGATCCTCCGAAAGAATTTCTACTGCGGTATCCACATCTTTTATGCTTTTTGCTCCGGTGCAGTTCGCTTTACCGGATCCAAAGACTAAAAACGCAGTTTTCGGCGTTTTTATCCGGTACACAAGCCCCGGGAACTTGTCCTTATCATATTCGGCGTTCTCGAGGTGCGAGGATATGTGCTTGAGGTCAAAGTTATCAGAGAGTGCCATCGACGCAACAATGTTTTCTATCTTGATAGTGGGGTCTATCATAATTTTCACGTTGGGTTTATATACATTAAATATACCGGTCATATCGGCACAGTCCTCAGCGATTTCATGAAGCATCTCACCGCCGGATCAACTGGAATACACCATACTTCAGGTCATATCATCCACAAAAGAAGAGTGTGGAGTGCACCATAGTAGATATACCGTTGCAGGCATACAGTTTTTACAAACCGCTGACATAAGTAGTCGGTTATGAACGCTCTCGCCAGATATCAACGCATCTCAGCCGACCGCAGTCCCGCACGGTTCATGATCGCAAAAAACACTCCGGTTGATTTTGATAGGGATGCAGCGCTCAGCGACCTGTGGAAACTCCACGATGATGCAATGAGCCAATTCAACAAGTCAGGGGAGTCGGACTGGTTGGACCGGTTGGACAAGCCAAATAATCCAAACAAGTCAGAAAAACCAGATGAACCTTGCGAGAAATCACTACTCGACCTGAAAATCGTGATCGCAGATCGTATACTTGAAAATTGTCATTTCTGCGACCGGAGATGTGGTGTAAATCGAAGAAAGATGGGGACTATGGAAATGCGGGAAAAGTGGGGGCAAGAAAAACAAGGATATTGCAGGGCGTGGGCTGTTTCAAGATACTCATCGGAGTTTATGCATTATGGCGAGGAGCCTGAACTCGTGCCGTCACACACTGTTTTCTTTTCAGGCTGCGTCTTTTCGTGTGTCTACTGCCAGAACTGGGAGATATCAACAAATCCAGATCTTGGAATGCCGATTCTTCCGGAAGACCTGGCAAGGATCGCTGCAGCAAAGCGCGGTCTTGGCGCCAGAAACCTGAACTTCGTGACTCCAACACCACATCTCCACACAATACTGCGCATCCTTGCCGCGATGCGGGTGAACACCCCGGTTGTGTGGAATTCTAACATGTACCACTCCATAGAAGCTGCGAAGCTTTTATGCGGCGTTGTGGACGTCTATCTCGGTGATTTCAAATATGGAAACGATGAATGTGCAAAGAAATACTCAAATGCCACTCATTACTGGGACACGGTCACAAGAAACTTCCTGTGCGCCTACAATGACTCTGAAATCCTGCTGCGGCAACTCGTGCTGCCCGGACATGTTGAATGCTGCACCGCTCCGATCATCAAGTGGGCGCGCGAGAACATCCCGGATGCCCGGTTCAACCTGATGTTTCAGTACCGCCCCACGTACCTTGCATACCAGCATCCGGAGATCAACCGACTGCTCACGCGAAGCGAGGAAGCACGGGCGCGGGAATTGTTAATGGAGGCGGGATGGGGGTAGAGCGCGGTAGCCGGGGTTGAAGTCATTGATCAAAACCCCCTGTCCACCACTTCCAGGTTTTGACCCCCCGCAAAACACGAGATCACATAGCACGCACACAAGTCACCAACATGCTGTCGGGTGGCAGACACATTTATACAACAAACTCTTTTAAATGATAATCATGAAATACACAACAGCAGTCAGTGTTCCAGTGCTATTGCACACATGCGCCCAGACATACCTGACCTGACAACAACACAAAGGTGAATACCATGACCGATTTAACCGATAAAACAATACTGATGGTGGTTGCCCAGCACAACTTCAGAGACGAGGAGCTATTCATCCCAAAAGAATTCTTCGAGAAAAAAGGGATAAATGTTGTAGTAGCCTCCAAGGACAGCGGAGTTGCAACAGGAATGCTCGGAGGATCCGTAAACATCGATGTCAGCGTGTCTGACGCTGACACCAGCAAATATGATGCGGTCGTGTTCGTTGGCGGACCAAGCATCGATTCACAGATGCTGTACAAGGACCCGGGATACCTGAAACTTGCAAAGGATGCAAGCGATGCAGGCGATCTCGTCTGCGCAATCTGTCTTGGCTCAATGATCCCTGCAAACGCAGGTCTGCTGTCAGGCAAGAACGCAACAGTCTTCATCAGCGGCAGATCCTACATCGAAGAGAAGGGCGCAACATACACCGGCGCGCCAGTGACCCGAGACGGCAAAATCATCACGGGAGAGGGTCCGGACGCCGCAGAAGAGTTTGCAAAGACGATTGTAAAAGCACTTGAGTGAATGATCACATGGTTACGCACATCGACCCATGGACCTCGGCGGGAATTGAAGATTACTCCAAATTATTCGATGAATTTGGAATAGAAACATTTAAAGAGCTTCTCCCCCACGTTCCAAATCCTTGCCCATACATGCGGAGACAAATCATCTTCGGACATCGAGGATACATCCCTGTGCTCAACGCAATCCGCCAGAACAAGCCATTTGGGGTGATGAGCGGGTTCATGCCATCTGGCAAAATGCATATCGGCAACAAAATGGTGATGGACGAGATCATCTGGCACCAGCAACAAGGCGGCAGCGCATTCGTGGGAATCGCGGACATGGAAGCACACGCAGTACGAGGAATGTCATGGCAAGACTGCCGCCGAATCGGGATCGAAGAATACCTCCTAAGCCTGATCGCACTTGGATTTGAGCCAGACGGACACATATACTTCCAGTCAGAATGTTCCGACGTGCGCAACCTTGCATTTGAACTCGGCATGAAAACAAACATCACTGAACTCTCCGCAATCTACGGGTTCAGCGGCGAAACAAACATTGCACACCTGGAAAGCGCACTTGTGCAGAGTGCAGACATCCTCCAGCCACAAGCTACTGAGTACAACGGTCCAAAGCCAGTCGTGATCCCGGTCGGCGCAGACCAGGACCCACACATCCGCCTGGTGCGAGGTCTTGCAAACAAGATGCGGATGTTTCGATGCGAGGTTCGATCAATCCATGGCGTTCCATACGTTAGTGTGCGCGGCAAATCAGCCCCACCAGACGCACTAACAAAAATATTCAAAACTATCAGTAGCATGGGCTACAACGCAACAAAATACAAAATGCATATAGATGTGCAAACCGGCGAAGACATCCATGACGAATTTGTCGAGGCATTCCCCGTAGGACACGCACTAAACCCCAACTTCGAAATTGCAATGCACAATATCGAGTCCGCAGTCCGCAAGATCGAAATCGAGTTTGGAGGCACAGGATTCCTGCCACCAGCAGCAACATACCACCGGTTCATGAGCGGACTCTCCGGCGGAAAAATGTCAAGCAGCGTCCCCGAAAGCATAATCGCAATGACCGAAGAACCACGAAGCGCAGCCTCCAAAGTAAAACGAGCAAAAACAGGCGGCAGAACGACACTCAATGAGCAAAAACGGCTTGGAGGAGACCCCGACAAATGCACAATCTATGAACTAATGCTATTCCACCTGATACCAAACGACGCACACATCACAGAAATATACCAAGAATGCAAAAGTGGGCGCTTAATGTGCGGCGCCTGCAAGACTTATGCAGCTGAACTAATAACGGAATTCCTGCAAAATCACCAGCAAGAAAGAGAAATCGCAAGAGAACGACTAAGCGAGTATGGCTTACCCTCGATTTTTTCACAAAAAATCGAGTAAAAACTGCCCTTCGGGCGGGGCTGACAACATACCGTTCGTAAACGAAAATGGTGCGCAAGAGTAACTGGCTGCTATAACATACATGCCACAAGAAATCGAGTAAAAACTGCCCTTCGGGTGGGGCTACGGGGGTGTCACATTATGTGGTGCTTGGGTTATATCCTTGCATGTGGTGCGGTCGGATGAGCTTAAATATAGCATGAAATCTCTTGAATGGCTCGAGTTCTTTGGTAAATAACCTGTAATCTGTGTCCATCTGTGAAATCTGTGGCTGGCAAAAGTTTTTAGCCACAGATTAACACGGATTACACAGATTTCTCCTACAACTCACTTGAACCGATTCATGGAACCTCATGTAACTCCGGATGGCGTGACAGTCCCGTGGCTACAATATACTTTTCATAAATGAAAATGATGCGCAAGGGCGACTGGCTGTTATAGCTATATGCCACAAGAAAGGCGCAAAGGGCACTATCTTTATCGTCACGTCTTTCACAGGGGTCAACACATCACACTGACACATTTGCAAAAAAGCTCATTTTATGGCGGTGTGAAGTAAAACACATGCATCGTAAGATATCTACCATCCCGGATACTGGTACAACACCAGAACCAGAATCCCGGCAAATACCCCGACCAAAACCCAGTCCCGCCCGACTAACGCCCGGTTATAGTAATAACATGTGCGATCACGATGATAGCACCTTGATTCAAGAGCATCAGCTAATTCGTCTGCTTTTCTGAATGATTTACGTAGGAGTGGCACCATTGTAGCGGTGAAACCGGTTAAACCATTTGGTTTATAACCCCTTGCTGTTTGCGCCCGTAGAATGGTCTTTTTATCACGCATCAGCCCCGGCATGAAAGCCATCGCCACCCGCACCATGAACGCAACATCGGCACCATGCTTTCCGAGCGGTCTTAGAACGTATGCAAGAGCCATGTTCAGCTCGGACGGGCTGGTCGTATGGATTAATATTGTGGCAAAGAGTATCAGGAGCGCAAAACGCACTATGGCAAGGGTCCCTACGTATATTCCACCTTCAACGGGCAGATGAACCATAAATATTACAACAAAGAATATCAGCATCGGTTTAAGCTTCTTCACGAGACTGGTGACAGGTATGCCCGCTATATGCGCCAGCACAGGGATTGTGGCGGACAGCAGCCCAAGGCAAAGAGGACCTGCTAAATAGACCAGGACGCCGATTCCAACGGTTGCGAGCAGTTTCGTGCGCGGATCAAGCGTATGGATACACGAATGCCCTTTTCTGTAGCCCGTGAGCACGGTCACCACCCCTCCGCTTCATGCATCCCGGACGCCCAGTTCAGGTACTGGTTTTTAGTGCCATCAAATGTTAGATTCCCCTGTTTCAACACGGCGATTCGGTCTGAAATGTCCAGGACATCCTTGATGTGGTGTGAGATATATATGATGGTCGCGCTTCCTGCAACTCCTCTGATAGCATCCAGAACCTTTTTTCTTGACGTTGAATCAAGGCTGGCGGTGGGTTCATCAAGAACTATGTACTCCGGATATATCATGAGTATTGAAGCAAGGGCAACAAGTCTCTGCTCCCCCATGCTAAGCTGAAATGGTGAACGATCCAGAATCTCCATGTCCAGACCTGTTTGTGACATCGCAGAATGCATCTTTGTCTGCATCACATCCTCTGGCACATCCACCATCTTAAGCCCGAACATCATCTCTTTCCGTACTGTTTTTTCAAAAAAGAAGTCTTCGGGCTGCTGGAATAAAATCGCCACGTTTTTCCCGGGTTCCGGGGGTTTGCCGTCCATGCTGATGCTGCCGGTGGTGGGCGTGTCAAGACCTGCGATGAGGCTTGCGAGCGTGGACTTTCCCGAACCGATCCCGCCAACAATCCCGGTAACACCCCCCTTCTCGATAGTTAAGTTAATATCAGTGAGGGCAGCAGTCGCCCACTCTGTGCCCGGCTCGTAAACATGGCTCACGTTTACACAGGTTCCCTCACTAAGTGGTTCTGATTGCCTGGAAACCTCCAATCCCACAGGTATAGATCCCCTATATCCCATGGATTCAAATCCCCCATCTTCGCAGGCAACAAGGGTTTCAGGGTCGGTCTGCGAAATTCTGCCGCCCACAATGGTGAAGACCCTGGAGCAGTCAACCAGATCACCCGGGTCATGCGTGATCAGGACGATCGAGGTGCCAGCGCGGTTCAATCCGGACAGGGTCTTGATCACGTGTTTACGACTACACAAATCCAGCATTGAGATTGGCTCGTCTAACACGATGCACTCTGGCTCCATCGCCATGACCGCGGCAAGATTCACCAATTGCTTCTGCCCCCCGCTCAAAAGACTGATATTTCGATCTCTCAACCCCGATATTCCGAGCATCTTCAGGTATTTATCGATTCGACAGTCAATCTCTGGTTTTGGGACACAAAGGTTCTCAAGACCAAATACAACGTCCTCCTCCACAGTTTCACCAATCGCCTGGGCATCCGGGTTCTGGAACACGATTCCCACCGATCTTCTGATCGCAAGCAGGTTCCCCGAATCATGAGTGGACTTGCCGTTCACCCGGACAACCCCCTTCTGCGGAAGCAGCAAACCGTTCAGAAGTCGGGCAAACGTCGTTTTCCCAGAGCCATTGGCTCCCATGATGCCAACACACTCGCCTTTTCCAATATGAATATCCACGCCCGTTAGAACCGGCTTTTTTTGGCGATAGAAATGCACGTCTTCCAGTTCAATCATTTATGTATCCAGCGCATCTCCATATATGCTTTTGTATGCTTTTGTATACTGTTATATGCTATTATACACCATCAAACTTCAGTTCTCTCAATTATATTCCCTATCCGCTTCGCTACAGCAAATGCAGCAACCAGCTTGATCATATCCCCAATCAGGAATGGCACAACACCAATCACGACCGCCCCCCAAATAGACGGTAGATCCGCAACAATAAATAATTGCAGGACTCCAAAAGCATAGATCACCATAAGACCGGCAACCATAGCAGTGACCATAACAATCATACTTCTACCAAGCTTTTCAACAGTTAACCCTGTGATAAATGCACCCATAACAAACCCAATAAGATATCCACCCGCAGGTCCAAGAATAACCCCCATTCCAGACGAACCACCTGAAAAAACCGGGAAACCAATGATCCCAAGCATCACATACACTGCCATGCCAGTTGCACCCCACCTACTACCCAGCACCAACCCGGTCAACAGCACAAAAAACACCTGAAGCGTGAGCGGCACAGGGCTTACCGGGATCGGGATTCGTATAAGCGCACCAACCGCAGTCAAAGCTGCAAACATAGATGCATAAACCATCGGTCTTACCCCAGAGTGTTCTGATGACATGATAGCGATCCTAATTGTTAACGTGTTTCTGGTTAATGGTTAACAATCATCTTTAAGGTTAACGGTAGCTCAACCCAAACAAAACACCGGATTCAACCACAAAACACGCTTAGCTAACCGCCAATATCCACCCCACACCAAGCGTTCCCAAGTGGACCAACAACTCTATGCATACATGATATGTCACACCGGCTTTTTCCCCATGATCACGCTCCGACTCGCAACTGTCGGCACACACGCTATCTCGGAAAATCCAACCCCCACCAACACCTCCTCCATCTCAGAGATTGAATAACACCGCCCCTCAGTTAAAAACATTAACAGAACAGAATACTCAGCTACCGTCAGAGGACCATCTTTCTCCGCATTCAAATGAGCATCATGAATCAATATCCTGCCGCCCGGTCTTAAATTCCGATATGAGTTCTCAAGCAACAGTTTAACCGCCCCAACATCCCAATCATGCAAAACATTAGAGAAAAGATGAACATCAAACCCAGAAGGAAACTCATCCCTGAACATATCCCCGGTAACCACCCCAATTCTATCTGACAAACCCCATTTATCTATCGAGTTCCTGGCGATCCGGTCAACCGGAGGCTTCTCAAAAACCGATGCCAACAGATGAGGATATTGGGATACAATAGCCGATGAATAAATGCCGGATGCACCAGCAACATCCAGCAAATTATCATGCCCTGACAAATCAATTGCTCTCGCAAGAACCGGAGCAAAATACGCACCACGACTATCCATACCCACAGTGAACACTTCCGCAAAACCAACATCCTCCATCGCAAGCGACCACTCCACCCCACCCTTACCAGCACCCCAGTTCGCAGGTTTACCAGTCTTCAGAACCTCCAACATCTCACCACACACAGACATCCCCTTCAACGAAGAAATATAAGGCCCTAAAAACCACGGAGACGACCCCGCCAAATGATCCCTTGACAGTTCAGTCAGACAATATCCACCATCCCCCTCTACAATCAAGTTAAGCGACTTAAAAAGAGTAAGCATCACATCCGCAGGTCTCTCTTCAATCTGCAACGATGAGCAAATCCCCCGCAGATCCGCGTCCCCCGCATTATTATCAAGCCACGAAAAAAAATCGAGATAAGCAACCGCAGTTACAAACAAGTCACCAGCATAAACACCATCCCTCAACCGAAGCAGATTACTCGGATCAGTCCGCGGAACCTCAGCCAATTTTCCGATCATCTCCACTCCCTTTGTTTAGCCAACCAGATAACGTCTCGCGATGGACGGGCAGCGTTGTGTGGGGGCTGCCGGCGATATTCCGGAGTGGCACGACAGCGGAGTTTGGGTCTAATGATTTATAAAGAAGAAGGCTCATGATATAATGGGTATAAAAAATGGCAGAAATATTTGCATTGCCGGCAGTTGTTGAAAAAGAGATAAAAGTCTTAATTAAACATGGTTATTATTCTAGCATTGACGAGGTAGCAAAAGATGCTTTTAGAACGCTATTTTATGTTAAACCCGATCTTAAAAGCTCTGCTGCCATTGAACTGTACAAAGAGAGGGAGATATCATTGAGCAAAGCTGCTGAGATGATCGGTGTGTCAACGATCGAATTCAAGGATATCCTTGCCAATAGGGGCATCAAGAGAGCGGTAGAATCCAGAAGTAGAGAAGAACTGAGACACGGCGTTGAGATGGTTAAAAAGTTGAGAGAATGAAATCATTAATCTTTGATACAGATGTTCTCAGCACTTTTGGAAAGATAAAAAGACTCGATCTACTGCAGAAGTTACTTCCTGACGCAACGTTCCTTGCTCCACCTTCGGTT
The DNA here is from genome assembly GCA_004211975.1 of Methanosarcinales archaeon. Lineage (GTDB taxonomy): Archaea > Halobacteriota > Methanosarcinia > Methanosarcinales > Methanogasteraceae > Methanogaster_D. The sequence goes on from RXIK01000140.1 coordinate 17,196, forward strand.
CACGATGAACTTTTAAAGCAAGAGATCACGGGTACGAAATTGTTGATCATATCTTGCGGAGTGGAATTATTGAGATAACTCCCTTAACCAAAGAGGAACTCAGGTTTTTAAGCAGATTAAGAGAAGAACGAAGGTCACTGGGATTGGGTGAGCTGGAAGGTATATCCATCTGTAAACATCGGGATTGTGTTCTTGTTACGAATGATACAGCAGCCAAAAAAGTTTGTGACCGGTATATGATTGAATTTATCGATTTGAGCATGATTTTAACATCGTTATTTGCGACAAAAATTCTCACAAGAAGTGAGCTCATAAAATTGATCGATGAGATCGAAAGGAAAGATAGGGTGCTGGTCACAGATAAAGACGATATTCTGGCGGAAAGCAGCGATCAGATATCGGGCACCTGAAAGTCAGTATGCTGAAACGGTGCACACACAAATCGCTTCCACGATCCGCTCATTGTGAATACCTGGGCTTCCTGATAGTAAACATCTTGTTTTTCAGGTGTGGACTTCCTCTTTCGGACGCGTGAAAGCATGATTTTCAGCCGATAGGGACTGTTTGATCTCGCAACAGCATCCATAAATCAAACGGAATCTGTGGGCTGCTTTTGGTCGGGCATTGCCAGAAGATAAGTTTAGCGGCATGTTTGTGGACCGTGGTTGTGCATGGGGAATTTAGTGGCGTATCTGCCGACCCTGATGGCTTTGTGCTTTGGGCTGCCTGCGGTATTCTGGAGTGGCACGGCGGCAGGAACAGCGTGGGATTGTGGTGGGAGGTCACAGGACCCGGGTGTGATGGAGGTGGGCGATTGCCGCGGGGTTGTCTGATGTGCAGTGTTCGCGGGCGCCGCGGGTGGTTGGTCGGCGGCTCAGCGGGGGACACAACTGAGGTTGCACGTGTGACCTATTATGAGACTGTGGATATGAAATGCTCACGCTGATCGGCAAGGGCACGAATGTTAGTGACAAGTTCAAAGGAGATTCGTATTTTCCGAGAAGATAGACCATCGAAAAATTCAATATAGCATCTCAACTGAAAGGTAAGGGATAACATGAAAAAAATGATTACTACTGTTGAAGTGTGGAAGGAAGGAGGAATGTTCACAGCGTACTGCCCGGAATTAGATGTTGCGAGTTGTGGGCATACGCCTGTAGAGGCAAAGAAGAACTTGGGGGAAGTTATAGGGATACAACTGGAAGAAACAGCCATGCTTGGGACGTTGAAAGATTTTTTGGCAGAAGCCGGTTATGTTGTAGAGGATGAGGTGCTGGAAACAAAGAAGAAGATTGTGGAATTTGAAGAGATGTCGATCTCTGTTGAGGCACTGTGACGAAAATAAAGCCTACAAACTGGCAAACACAGGTTAAAATCTTCGAGAAATACGGTTGTGTCTTTGTTAGGCAGAAAGGAGACCATTTAATATTTCACCACGAGCGTGCAAAAAGGGCAGTAGTCATCCCAAAATATGGTGAAATCCCGGTCACCATCATACGAAACAATATGAACACGGTTGGCATGACAAGAGATAAATATTTTTCCATTTTAGAACGTATGTAGTTGATATATCGTCAGTCAATGCGCCAGATCAAATGAAACTGTGGGCGCCAAAAAACCGCGTGCAGATACTTGCGTAGAATATGCTGGAAGTTCTGGTTGGGGAAAGTATTACCTGAATATTATTTTAACATCGCGTTTGTGGCAGGGACTATGATATGGGTAAGCATGAAATATTATTTGAAGTACAGTGTCATAGAGAACATCAGGAAATCTCATGGAAGAGAAGAAGCTGACTAAAGAGGAACTGAGAGAACTGGCAAAGAAAGGGTGTGGCGCATTATCATGGATAAAACTCTCAGAACCATTAGAGAAGAGATTAGCGAGAATAGAGCGGGAAATATCCCGCCGGTGATTCTATTATTGGATACGAATATTCTTGCGGATTATGGGTGGAATAGAAACGATGATGTGTTGCGTCTCTTCGATACACTTGTTGTGGACAATTATGATAATCTTCTGGTTATCGCCCCAAAAATCTCTGAAGTCGAATTTAAGGCTATAACAAAGCACGAACGGACTGCATGGCTCAACCTCAAAGGCAGTATTGAAGGTAAATTGAAGGACGTATCTCGATATAAGGGGTTTGAAAAATTATATAATAGTTTAGATGAATCTCGCAGTGAATTGGACAATCTTGCATTAGCGTTAGACCGCTCGCTACACGAAGTTCTTGATATATTATCAAATCTGCTGTTGTTCTTTGAAACCACAATTGCCGCTACAGGATTCAATGGCATTCTACATCTCAAAAGATCCGGAATATGGATTATTGTTCGAAGATGCTCTTGTGTTTTCATTCGTCAAACTTGTTGGAAAATCTCTTGAACGCGAAAATAAGGTGCTTTTCTTAACCGGAGATATGGGCATCGATGTCGAAAGAGTATTGAAAGAACTAAGGTAACTGCTCAGGTATGGTGATCAGTCGCCCGATTGCGATTCGGTACTTTCTGGTAAGAAAAAATAACCGCGGAGGGCGCAGAGGAACGCAGAGTGTTTAACCGTTTATTTCCCCTCCGCGTCCCTCTGCGCACTCTCTAGTTAAATTCCCGGTTTGGTTATAGTATTCACTACATCCCGGATGGTTCCTGCATAGCGAAGTCCCTTGATAGTCTTCAGCGTGTTAAGGCTTTATTGAGATAATATCCTGATATTGGTACTTTTGTAGAGATAAGAGGAGTCACATGGCAATTGCTGTCCGACAAATCTGAAAGAATTAAGCCAACTCCACTATGACCATACTTTTCTAAAAAGTTCTTCTTCATGCCCACATCCATAACAGGGGCAGGCTTCATCTTTCGAACGCGTGCAAGCACACATCATATCTGGCATGCATTGATCCTGCAACCACCGCAACCCACACGTAGAGTCTGCTGGCAGTTCGGGTGCTGGGAAAGCTTTCCAGAAGATCAGTTAGCAGCATGTTCGCAGGCAATGATCCGGGGGGGTTTGAGAGGGCTACTGGCGGTACCTGTGGGTGGGCACGGGCACGCCACAGGGTTTGTTGGTCGGGCGCCTAGTAGTGGGGCAGTGGTGGTGGCGGGTGGAATGTGGGGCAAGTTTATATCTTGATGGTATCTACTGATAACTATGATGCGATTGACCGGCATAATTAAAAAAGCAGGCAATTATTACGTGGCTTTATGCCTGGAACTTAATGTATCCAGCCAGGGAGAAAGCATCGAAGAAGCCAAAAGGATGCTTGATGCGGCATGTGGAGAATATGTTTCTTACATGGAAGAGAACAGATTAACTAATGAAATACGGTCTGCCCCTATAGAAGTTCTCCGGGAGTTCCTTATGGAGGATGTGGAGTATGTGCGACCTTCATACGACTGGGCTTACTCTGAAAACATAACCTTTGAGGTTGAAGCTGTTGCCTAAAAGAATCCCACCAATGTCAAGCAAGAAGTTCGCCAAACTTATTACTCACGGTGGTGCCATATTTGTCAGGCAGAAAAGTACCAGCCAGGCGATATTTGAACGATAAAAGGATGAGTAAGTGTACAGAGCCCCAGTAGTTATGGGCAAGCGAGAACTTTCACCCAAGTATATGAAGATAGTATTGAGGCAGTTGGGCTTTACCGATAACGAGATCGATCTCCTTCTTTAGAGACTGCAAAGAGTGTATGCTGGAAGGGTGTTTACAAACGATAGTTGGGAATGCATCTGTTCAGCGTTCGCGGGACGATTTTTTTCACTGTGAAACAATCCCCCTTGGCAAAATCTGCATCATAGGTATGGTTCGGCGTTGATGTGGTCCGGTGGGTAATATGACCGGAGTTGCAGCTTTGCGTCCGAGGATGCTGTGGCACATAAGGCAGACACGGCAGCGGGAGCGATGTTTGGGTTTTTGGCTGGCGCAGGTCACGGGACCGAGGCGTGGCGGAGGTGGTGGCGGGAAATTGCCGCAGGGGCTCGCGGGTTGGGTGGGCTCGAGCAGTGGCTCAACGCGGTGGCATTCAGGGGGAGCGAAACGCTTTTATGAGGGGGTGGCACGTAGCGTAACATACCGGAGTCAATTATTATGACAAGGCATCTCCCCCAACCAAAACATGCGTAGTATTACAAACAATTCTCAGCGCCGGCATGATCGCCGTGCTACTGCTTGCGTGCATGGTCATGGCGGCGGGCGTGACGTGGGTTGTGGATGGTGCGGCTGAGCGGCTAAACACGTACGATAAAGTAGATCATAGGTGATATTATGAAGATATATCAAGTAAACATCGGTAAAATTATCATTGCATTAGTGATATCTGTTATTTTTATGTCAACCCATGCCGTTGGAGACATAGCACCTCCAAACGCGCAGGGAGAGACCATGCAGCCAATCAATGTAACCAACGTACAGATGGTGAATGAAACAGTACATATAGACTTGTGCGTAGAAAATGCTACCGTAAAGTGCAATTTCACTCTGATGAACCATGGAACGAACGAAAGCATGCTCGTGGGCTTTCCAGTTGGGCTTGGGTGGGATGGGCATGGTGAAGATCCGTATACATACCCATTAGAGGATTTTAAGGCTTATGTGAACTCTCAACCCGTGGAAACCAGAGAAATGGATGTGAACGGGAGTCTGTGGATGGTGTGGGACATGAGTTTTGATGAGATGGAGCTAAAAGATGTTGATGTCAGTTACTGGGTGCCACTCAGTTATTACGGAAACTACGGCAGGATGGCGAGCCACTGGTTCACATACGTACTGAGAACAGGTGCCGCATGGGGCGGTGTTATCGAAGAGGCAAACATCACGATAGTACTTCACGACATAGAGTTAAACCAGATAACCGAACTCACCCCGGATGGCTACGTCTCTGAAAACAACATCATAACATGGAATTTCACATCACTAGAACCAACCGAAAATATCTATATCAAGTTTGAAACGTTGCGCGAGGAGCGCTACACAATCCACGGGTTTGTATCGGATGAAAAACACGCAGGAATACCTGATGCAACGGTCGAACTTCATTACTTACATGGTGATATAATCGATGACGTGCACGGTGAGCCACTGGTCACCAGAACATTCAACGGGACCGGCGGCACAGTTGGCTGGTACACCCTCACCAATCTGAGTGACGATGGAGATGATTGGGTCGATGTGGTCGTTGTGGCGCGTGTGCTCGATACTGCGGGTAACGAAAAAATGGGAATTAGCGATCCGGTTGCGTTCTGGCCGTTTCTTGGAGGGTCCGGGAGCGCGGTCAATGTTACCATCGATCGTTCATCCCAAACAGGTCTTCAAGACAAATCCCTCATCAATGTAGAAGGGCAGCCCGAGGTCTACTGGTTCCAGAACAACAGGCTCTACTGGGTCACCGACTGGGACGTGATCAATGATATGTCAGGGGTGCCGGGCTGGGACAGCATGAACACCCTGCCAGCAAGCAAGTTCGATCCTGCAACATACCCACAAAGACCAAGGTTCATCACCACAGATGCGGAGTCTGATGGTCTGCTGATCAGGCATGCGGGAGATTACAAGGTTTATCGCATAGAAAGCGGGAAGAAACGTCAAATCACATATCTTGACGTCATGGATCTGAAAGGTTATTCATTCGATGATGTCATCAAGGTGTCATCTGAGATTTCGGACATGTTTCCACTTGGAGATCCCATTGACACATACCGCGTGGACGAAGACATATACGCTGCATGTGCGGGTTTCAGCACCGCAAACGCAGACATCTACGTGGTCTTGGACCAGGACTGGTGCGATGGTGATCTGATCCCTGCCGACATCACTGAAACAGTTGAGACCGTATCCATCATAGATGGTGAGATATCCCCCGTACTCGTCTGGAACGCCCCACTCACACCCGGCGAGTACGATGTCGTGATCGATGCAAACCAAAACGGCGACTACAACGTGGCAACAGATAGAGTGGACCGCGGATCGCCCGGATTTGTTGTGACTACAAGCCCACCTCCAACGTCGCTAACAGATGTTCCAGCCCTTGCCCCGCACGGAATCATCGCTCTGATCGGCTTGCTCTGTGTTGTTGGGACGTTTATGATTGGAAGAAGGTTCAACTGAACCTCTTCCCTCTTTTTTTATCGAACCTCTTTGCAAGCACGCGTAACTCGTGCATAACACCCCCATATCAGCAACACTATACGCATAGCACCAACCTGGCGGGCAGAGGGGTTTAAGACAGAAAAACGTCCAGTGTTCACTGGTTCTTATGATGAAGATATATGCGGTTTTTGGTGA
>RXIK01000070.1 GCA_004211975.1 Methanosarcinales archaeon
GAATCTCACGCCTGCGGAGCTGGTCGCATGAGCAACCACAATGAAACAGGAAGCCCCAACCGAAGAGAAGAAGGATCCAGCGCAGGATGCCTCGCTCTTCAGAGCGGGGAGGAAGTCACGCGCAGGCTTGAAGCCATCAAAAAGATGGATCTTGAGAGCTCAAGTTTTGCCAAACGGGTCAGTATTGCCGTGGAACTTGATATGAACGGCTGGGCTGTTGTTTGACCGGGCGCATGTTCCGGCAGTGACTATAGCTGGAAGTTACGTTGCCAACAGCCAAGCCAAAAAAAACAGGGTCGGGGTGTGAGTAGCCCCTTATCCGCGGACCACGTCTCGCAGCCGGTCACTGTTAAACTCTTCATCCTCAAACGGTCGCTTTCGCATCCTGTGCGGGAGCACCAGTTCGGATGCCTCGATGATATCATCGACGATCACCTGCTCGCGTCCCTCATAAGCGGCATTTGTTCGTGCGGTTCTGTCAATCATGATGTCTGCCCGGTGTCCGTCCACACGAAACTCGATGCAGATTTTTGCGATGGTGCGTAATAGTTCATGCGGCATTTTGACACTTGGCAGCAGACGCTGTGCCTGCACGATCTTTGACCGCAAGCGCTCCTGATCACCGGCATACGTTTGTTTGAACGACTCAGGGTCTCTTAGGAACTCATCCTGTCTTGTGACGATCTCCACGCGTTGCTCGATATCGGGGATGCCTTCTACCTCTACCTGCAGCGCGATCCGGTCAAGTAACTGTGGGCGGAGTTCACCTTCCTCCGGGTTCATGCTGCCGACGATGATGAACTGTGCCGGGTGGCTGATGCTGATGCCTTCACGCTCAACGGTGTTGATGCCCATGGCAGCCGCGTCAAGCAGCGCATCCACCACATAGTCATCGAGCAGGTTGATTTCATCGACATACAGGATGCCGCGGTTTGCCTCTGCAAGTATTCCTGGCTCAAACGACTGTAAACCGCTTTTTATCGCTTTTTCGATATCAAGACTCCCGACTACGCGATCTTCGGTTGCGCCGACCGGCAGATCAATCACTCGCATCATGCGCCGGTCAGTTGTGATCTTGCCTCTTTCGAGCTGGTCGCTGCATTCCCAGCAGAATTTGTCGGGGTTTGCAGGGTTGCAATTGAATTTGCATCCTTGCACGACCTCGATCTCAGGAAGAACCTCGGTTAGTCCTCGCACAGCCGTTGATTTTGCGGTGCCTTTCTGACCGCGAATCAGCACGCCGCCTATTGACGGGTTGATTGCATTCAGGATCAGTGCGCGTTTCATCTGTTCTTGACCGACGATCGCGGTGACTGGGTAAAGTACCCTGTGAGCTTTTGACTTCACTTTTGTCAGGTCACTCAGTTCTTTCTTTACCTCTTCGAGATTTTCGGGTGGTTTTTCTTTTATCACACCCGTTAGCGTGGTGGCCGCCCCATTACCACCATTTCCGTTGCCTCCGCCGTTGTCATTGCCCCCGTTGTGTCCTTTGAGCTTCCAGATGTAATCTTTTATTTTTATAGTTGATGCCATAGCTAAAACCCTCCGGTTACCGGATCAATCCAAACATTTCGACGCCGTATTGTTTGATGATGATTGTTGATACCATGGTGAGCGATAATAAAACCAGACCGAGCAGGAACATCGCAAATACGGTCTTTATATGTGGGCTGTGTCCTTTCCGGATCATACTTAATTCTATCAACGTAACACTTGCTGTTAGGAGAAAAACAATTGCAGATACTAAAAGAAGGACCGATGACACAAGAACATACGTGATCTCCTGAGTGTACGCCTCCGCACACAGCAGTTCCAGGAGCCAGTCCTTGCCATTTGTCTCGTATGCGGTAGTAATGATCATCATCATGTACGTGATCTCCGCAATCCCTATCAATGTAGAACATATCCCGGTTACCCCCATCGTGAACATGCCACCGATGTCAGGAATATTTAGGTTAACTTGCCACTCGTCCATTCCCTACCTCACATAATAATTGGCAGACATCTCATATAAAATTAACGCGTTTTCGATCATCTGATATGAGGTACCAGGAAATACAGCACAACAATCGCAAGCAGTAGCGCCGACGAAATCGCACCAACAAACGACGGCACAATATCTGTGACAAGTGTCAGGATTGTGAGGCTGAACATCAGCGCGCCAATAACTTTAATTGACTTCGGCACCACCGGCACATGCTGTGCAAGCCTGTACTTCTCAGGATTTCCCGGAACCCCGAGGCTTGGATCAACCTCAATCTTGTGACCCACCACAGGAATCAGATTAATATCAAAACTATCAGTATTCGAGCCATATCCCACAGTTACCGATATGCTACCATGCTGCCGCATCCGGATGTGCGCGACAACATCCACAACCGCTTGGGCACCCACAACAAAATCGTTATGCAGAAACTTGATACTGTCATGTAGTTCATGACTTGCTGCCAGATATATCCTTGCAGGCGCCCCGTGGTTAACAACATCGATCTGAAACACACTGTCCTGATCAATATATACCTGCTGTTCGGCGTGCGAGTTCTCAAACTCGATGGAGTTAAAACGGAGTCTGCTTAGAACAATTTGCTGCGAAAGTTCCTGTTTTGCCATATTCATACCATCATGCACCGCAACATCTTAGTCCCGAAGATTTGGCGGAAGCATATTAGGAATACCGTCCTCGATTGGATAATACTCGTCACACTTCTTGCAGTACAGCGTGCCTGCGGTGACCTCGTCAACCGAGTCACTCACATCTGTCACATTTAACTCAAGATCTCCTTTACACATCGGGCAGGCAAGTATATCCATCAATTCCTTCTTCATGTGATTCACCGAATTTGAATAGGTGCCGATTTTATTAAGACTTTCCATAACTCGTGTGACAGGGTTTGGGTAGCTTCAGGTGTGATATGTTTTTACGCTGAAATTTCACAACTGTACGTGAATTGTGTTGAGCCTTTTTCAGTTAGCTAAACACGAGACTTTTTAATTTGTTCTGGTCGGTTGAACAACATGATGCCAATCCTGCAAACAGTGGCATGATAGGACTTCCGAAATCAGTGAAATCGGTGTTAATCTGTGGCAAATAAAACTTTTAGCCACAGATGAACACTGATTTCACAGATTAACGATATAAATGACTTTTCAGATTGATAGCGCTCAATTTTATCGGTTGTGCTTACACAAGACAACCCAGGGTAACCAGAAAATAATAAAAAGTCTCCTAAACACCAATAATCCACCCTAAAACCCAACAACTCTGCCCCGCAACCATCCTAACATTCCACGTTCATCATTCCGCCCCAAAAGTCAGCAAACCATGACTTAAGTGCCGGACTTATGCGGTGCGACCCATCATTGCACGCATCACCCCCACATCCAATACGCACACTTCACAAACCATGAACATACAGTTACGCAACAAAAACCGGAGACCACGGATCCATTCTCTCGGACCCGCGGCTTTATAACCCAAAACTAATCTGTCGGTTCTGACGCAGGTCCCTGTGATTCCGGTTGTGCCCCGGCACCTACATCTCGCACCGTGAACTTGTCAAGTTCGTTCATCAGCATCTGTGCCACATCAGCGAGTCCCTGTGCCTCAGCAGTCATCTCCTCAATAGCAGACGTCTGCTCCTCAACAGCAGCCGAACTCTCCTCTGATGCGGATGCGCTCTCCTCTGATATGCTTGCAACCTCGTTCATGCCGTCGACAATCTGTTCCATGACCTCGGCAGCATGTTGGGCGCCTGCATTGATCTCCTGCACCATGCCACTGACTTCATTGATCGCTTCTGCCACATCATCAACTCCGTCCAGTGCGACATGCAGCAATTCATCACCTTTGGTCGCCTCATTCACAGCCGTGCCAGTCGCTGTTATCGCATGTTCTCCTGATTTCTGTATGCGGTCGATCGCAACACCTGATTCAGCCGCTGCCTCCTTAACTTTCTCGGCAAGGTTCTTCACAGCATCAGCCACAACCGCAAAGCCCCTGCCGGCTTCGCCAGCACGTGCTGCTTCGATTGATGCATTGAGTCCAAGCATGTTGGTCTGGTCTGCAACATCAGTGATGACTTCTCCCATCTCACCGACTTTCTCAATCGCGGCGTTCATCTCGGAAACGGTCTCTGACGTCTTTGCAACACCTTCCTGAATATGCGCCAGACCCTCAAGCGTCTTCTTTGCAGCCTCCTGAACATCGCTCGACGCATCAACAGCCTCCTGTCCCTTCTCTGCTGAGTGGCTGGCGTTCGTGGAGGTCTGTGTGATCTCTGCGGCGGCAGTCTCAACATTTCGTGCCGTGACCTGCGCAAGTTCTGCGAGTTTCTGCGAGCCATCGGCAACCTGCTGCGATGCGGATGCGAGTTGTTCCATGCCGCCACCCATTTCTTGGGCTGCCGCGGAGAGTGCCTGCGCCGTGCCAAGCACCCGCTCGCTAACGCCCCTTGCGCTCGTGACCGCGCCTGAGAGCACACCGACCAGCGAGTCCACTGAACTCATAAGTTTGGCGTACTCGCCTTTTGCGTGGACCTCCTGTTTGAAGGTCAGGTCGCCTTCAGCCGCCTTTCCGGCGATACGCTCTCCTTCCGCGATGATCGCTCTTAGATCTGTTTTCATCTCCATAAACGTACTGGCAAGCGCTCCAAGTTCGTCTTTTGAGTCGACACCCGAATCATAATCAAAGTCCCCATCCCGGATCCGGTTGGCATCGATCATGATCCGGTTAAGGGGCTGTGTTATGCTGTTTGCAAAGAAGTACGCAACAATTGTTCCGGTGATGATTGCAATTATGCATATAAGGATCGTTACGTTTCTGACCTTTGTTATCGGGCCTGCAAAGTCTTCGTCATAGCAACTGGCTCCGAGCACCCAGTCAAACGAAGGCGAGTATGCGATTCCTGCAAGCTTCAGTCTTGCTTTGCTCTCGCCCGGGTTCTGCCAGGGGTAATACTGCACAAAAGTCTCGTCCCCTTTCAGTACTTTCCCCTTGTTGCAGATCTCCTGGATGAAGTAGGCTCCGGATGCGTCCTTTGCATTCCAGATGTTGTCCCCATCCCGTTTCCTGCCGCTTGATAGGACATAGTTGCCCTCTGTGTCAAGGATATACACATAACCTGTTTTTCCGATCACAGCACCTGCAAGACCGTTCATCATGTCGTCCTGAAACTCTGCTTGCTTGACTCCAACATAGAGGATGCCGATCGTTGTTCCATCCGAGTTTTTGATTGGCTCATACGCGGTCTGATAGTCTGCGTTCACGACCCATGCCGTGCCAAAATAGGTCTTTCCACCCTTCACGACCGCATCGTACACCGTGCCTGAGATCGTTGTTCCAACCGCCCGATTCCCGTCAGTCTTAAGGACGTTTGTTGATATCCGGAGGTTATCCTGGAAGATTGTTGCTGTGCCGCCGACAATCGACTGCACCGCATCAACGATTTCATAGTTGTGATTAAGCACATATCCACCGACAACCGTCCCCGCGGTCGTGCCATCAACCACAATAGGATAAACACTGGTCAGCACCATGCCATCATTGCCCGCGCCAACCGGTCCTGAAAGCCCCTCTTTTGCGATGTACTGGCTACCCATAATCTCTGTTGCCGCAAAACCGCTGCCAGTTCCTTTACGCACCAGATCGGGCACGAACATATCCCCGGTCGTTGTGCTGCTCGCCCGTGCAATCACTGTTCCTCTTGTGTCAGTTACTGTAAGAATATCAAACCCCTCTTTCTGCGCAATTCCGGCAAGCACGTTATGCAGGTTCCCCGAATCGCTGAATGAGCTTATCACGTCCGGATGCGATGCAACTCTCTTTGTTCTCCGGTCCGCATACCCAACATGCTCATTATAGTGTGACCGGGCTACCTGAAGATCGCTCCTGAGCTTCTGCTGGATCATGTCGTAATTACTCTCAACCTGCGCTTTTGCGAGCAGCACCTCCTGCTGCAAGAGCACACTGGATTGTTCGTTAATCCCGCTCTTTGTGGCATTGTAACTTGCAACTCCAAGCACTAAAACAGGAATCGTGACGAGTATTAGGCATATAGCCATCAGTTTCGTCTTTATCTTGATGTCTTTCAGTTTTTCCATGCTTAACCCCATGTAGATTGATATAGTAGAATAGTTATGGTGTCTACCTCACCCCACTATTATCATTCTATGGCAGCCGCGGTATATAATCGTTTCGCGTGAGAGTTGGGCTGCCACATTACGCGGGGTTGAGATCATATCAGTATGTGTGGTGCGGTCGGATAAACCCTATACAGTATGAAATCCCCTGAATAAACCTTGCTCTTAGGCAAATAACATTTAATCAGTCGCCACCTGTGAAATCCATGGCTGACAAAAGCTTTTAGCCACAGATTAACATAAATTACACAGATTTCACCTACAACTCACTTGAACAGATTCATGAAATCCTCTGGTTCTACCGCGTCATACGGTAAATAGCAGTAGCCAGCCCACAATGTAACAATCGCGGGCGTCACTCATTTGTCTCTTCGGTTTTGGTCTTGACCCTGCCCAGATCCACCATTTCATTCAGGATATTTTTCTTGGGTGCCTTTGAAATGAACGGGGTGCAGGGGGCAGCGCAATCTTCGCATTTTCAATGCGGAGTAAGCCACCCCGCACAGTCAGAGCGTAGTGATAACAGGTTGCCCATGCAAAACAGAAATGCCACTC
>RXIK01000141.1 GCA_004211975.1 Methanosarcinales archaeon
CGATTATCAGACGTGGTGAAATATTTAAAAGGAACAAGTGGGTTATCATTGTTCAAGGTTTTCCCAAAATTACGCCGGCAATTCCGTAAAGGACGGATATGGTCACGAAACTACTATGTCGGAACCGCTGGAGAAGTGATCAGCGCAACAATTAAGAAGTACATCGAGCGAGGGAAACATGACTAAAACCAATAAAAGGGCGGCATTCATCCCTGCTACAAGTAACGGGGTCTTCTGCCGTGGAGGCTATAAAAATGAACGATGAAAACCGGATGCAACCACATAACCACCCGTATATTGAGTATCTTGATCATCCTGCGGATGTTAAGTTCCGCGTCTCTGGAAAAACGATTGAAGCGGCGTTTGAGTATGCTGCGCTTGCCATGTTTGGCGCGATGATCGATACTGACACGGTGCAGCCGATAACAACGCTTGACATTGATCTTGATGCTGATGACTGTGAGGGTTTGCTTTACGACTTTCTTTCGGAGCTGTTGTACCTGTTTGAAGTTGAGGAGATCGTGTTCTGCAAATTTTATGTGGAGCAAATTATGCGGTGTGGTGATCAGTATCATATTCGTGCGCATGCAACCGGTGAGGTAATTGACCTTGGTAAGCACCGGTTCAATGTTGGTGTGAAGGCAGTCACCTTCCACGACATGATGATCAAGCGAACCGATGCGGGGTATGTCGTGCAGGTGGTTGTTGACGCTTGACTTTTAAGGTGCCTTGCCTGCACATACCCTTACCCACGATCGTATCGTCTCCATCCTGAAGAGATCGCCCGCAATATGATGAATATGCCCAGACAAACAACGATCATCAGAACAGCGATCGGAGAGGATGTGGAAAGTCCATAAGAGATGTATCGCTCATAGATCAGGGTTGGCGTGATCATAGGGTAGTATGCGATCACGATGACTGCGCCAAACTCGCTCATTGCCCGCGCCCAGCACATGATTGATCCCACGAGGATGTGGCGTGCAGCAAGCGGAACTGTGACCAGCATGAACGCACCCCAGTCCGAGGCTCCAAGCGACCTGGCAACGTTTTCAAGGCGTGGGTCCACACTCTGGAACCCTTCCCGCGCCGAGTTAACCAGGAACGGCACCGAGACAAAGAGCATAGCAACCACCACCCCGGGCATTGCATCCCTGAACTGGGTGACCTGTGCCAACGGCTGCCCAAGCAACCCATGCAGCCCGAAAACCGTGAGAAGTGCGATGCCCGCCACCGTGTGCGGAACAATGATCGGGATGTCCACGATACTCTCGATTATGCCTTTGCCAGGGAAGTTACGTCGTGCAAGGAAATATGCGAGAGGCACGCCAAACACGAATGCTATGGCGGTTGCGGCAAGTGCAGTGTACATCGTAAGGAACATTGCTTTCCAGACCGCGGAATCGTTGATCGCGTCTGCCATACCCGGCTGGTTGGAGATAAGTTGACCGGCAGTCAGGTTCAGGAGCGGGATCATTATAAACGCAAGTATCACGAGCCCGAGTAAAAGGAAGATAACAAGCAGCCGATCATGCCCCACGGTCAATTTCTGCATTATGACACATCACCATGGGCAAACATCAAGTAATCGGCATAGCTGCTGTAGCCCCATCCAATCCACACTCGGACTGAAAGTCCGAGGCATCCGCGGGCTGGAGATCATGCGATGGAAGGAGTGTGGACTGCATATACGTCAGGTTATATGAAACTACCACCGCTTCTACTCCTCCTTTCTCCAACAATACGGACAGTCTTTTCGGTTACGGTTATGAAATTATTGGCAAGTTTATCGGAGTATAGCTCTAATACTCGCCGAAGTACAGCTATTTTATTTTTATTCCGTTCATCCTTCAATCGTAAAAGGATTACGCCTTTATGCGGTCTTTTCATTCGGAATACGAGTTCGCCAAAATCTTTATCATTCGTAACCAAAATATAATTCCCAAAATTTGCTTTACTGATGATGCTCTCATCATCCAATCCGCGAGCATCATCATAAACCGAAAATACATCGTGATGTAGACTTCGCAACCACTCTGCAACCGCAGGACCTGTGCACTCATCTACAAGAAACCACATATCTAAACCGCCTAGACAAGCGGCATAAATGTTGTGTTTTCCAGTGTTTCTGATGCATATAATAAACAGGCCAATATATCTTCTTTCGTTAATCCTTGGTATTCTTGGAGAATTTCGTCAACAGTTGCCCCATAAGCTAATAAATTCAAAATGTGCTGTGTTGTCAACCTCGTACCTCTAATTACTGGTTTTCCCACCATGATCTTAGGGTTTAATATGATGCGTTCAAGTAATCGATTCCGATCCATTTTTACCTCCTATCATATTGTAAATCCTTCTGACATATAAAGGCGAGGACGCATAACGTTTCACCATTGGCAAATTTACAACTGAAGATAGGTAATTTAAACGGACTGGACAATGTTATGGTGTATACCGTTACCTCTATCAATCAACTTCTCCACCATATTTCAATAGTTTCAGATTATGTAAGGCTGCTTGCACCTCTGTGATATATGCCGCTTCGCTATAGCGCAGAAATACCCCGGATAGGCGTGAACTGATTTCTGGCTTAGCTTTGCGTTGTTTCATCCGGTTCATTTGTTTTATCGTTCTCCTCGAGGATACTGACACAATGAGGCATAAGCAATATATCCAAATATTTTAGCTAATACACAAATATTTTAAAATAACCTTATAATGTCCACTGATATTATCCCGCCCCTCGAAACCCATCCACCCACGCGGGCCCAACCCGACCTCCGCATACCTCAAGACACCCTCCCAAAGTCACCGACCCCGCTCTAAAGAGCGGGGCATCATGGGCGGGGTCGCGTATACAGGATGATGACATGCGCGGGCGGATGTGGGTAGATTAGATTTGGTAACCGAGCACAAGCTCGTTCAGGATCAAGTGTAAATAAATTGAACTCACACAAAAATTACTCCTACAATCGCGCCTATTATAGCTGCACCAATTATTAAAATAGCTTCTCGTACATGGCTATCATTTTCTCGCTTTCTTTGTTCATTTTCATATTCTATTAAACTAACTTTTATTTTGTCGAATTCTCTAAGATGGTTTTCTAACCTTTTGACTATTTCGACATATTCAATGAGACCGTCTGCATTTGGATCACCAATGTCCTTACTTGCTCTGATTTTGGATATCTCACGATCTGCAATCTCGAAATCTGGCTTAACTTCTTGATAATACTTTGGGAATATTTTGACCAATGTTTCTGGAGAAAAATCACCAGCTTCGCTCAAAAGTTCTTTCCTAAACTGGATGGAAAGGTAGTCCAGCGAATCATATCCTGCTCTATAAACATGTCCAAAAATTTTGTGGAGATTTGTATCCACGTATTCAGCATCAGCGGATTTAAATCCAAACTTATATGCATAAACTCGCATCAAGTGATCAAACGCATATTTCAGCTCTAATGTTGGTTGAAGAAAAGTTTTTTTACCGGGATCACGCTCTTCTGCATAAAGCATTAGTTCTTTAACCTTATGATACAATAGAGTCGATTCTTTAAGAGACTTCGTCTCTTCATTACTGAATTGTATATTTCCCAATTTCACAACTCCAGAAAATTATGGGATTGGATGACTTAAAACCTCTTTTTTCTCTTTTTCAAATTCCTTTTTAGTGCAGAATAGCCCCATAGAAATTCTAACACTTCCACGATGTCTAGCAGAAAATTCTTGAATTATATTTCTATCTACATCCAATTCACCAAATTCCAGATCCCAGATATCTACGTCCTCCATTAAGACACCCCTGTCGTGCTCTCGTTCCATACACCTCACCATTTCCTATGTTTCTGTTCCATCCGTATTATGTGTTTCTATATATCACCGCATCAATACCTTATTTTGGCATAAAACCGCTCTATATCAGTTTCTATGCAGTGCCGTCGCGCTCATGAATTGCGATATGACATACAATAGCATATAAACGTATCTAATGGTCGCTTGCTATCGATTTTGAGTTAATCACCCAAAAAACATGCGGTTCGTGTTCCAAACAGCCCCACAAAACCATTCTGATCGCCCATTTCACACCCGACCCCCAACACACGCGAAAGCATCGTGCCCGTCCCCGAAGTCACTGAACCCCGGACTTAAGTGCGGAGCCTGTACATGGCGTTTCATTATTTCACACATACGACTCCTGCCCCAATATCCACCTCATAGGTCTTACGGATAATCTCTGTGCCGCGGCGATTGCATCCAACCGGAGTCTCCACCGGATACTTTGGCGTCACTACTGCATGATCAGTCATAAAAGTTATCGTGCATAAATCATTGCGGAGTTCTCCGCGTTTCATGCAGTTGGGATAAGAACCCATCTTGTATAAAACCTTCTTGGGAGCGCGATCTTGAGACGTTAAAGAATGTTAGGGGTCTCATTACTCGTCGTGTGACAGTGATATATGGTGTGATGTGGAGGTTTTTATTATGTTCACAGATTAAATTGTCGCGACAGTAGTTTACCAGCGGCAATTGGTCAACTGATCATCCAGCGAAATTTGATGTCCATTCCGGCGGTTCCGGCGGACTTGCAGCAAGCATTTCCCGCCATGCCTCGTCGGTGAGTCTTTCGCTCATTGGCTGCTTGAATTCATAATGGCTCATGGTAGGACCTGCTCCAAGGAGGATTCTTCCGTCCGGAAGCTTGTATGCGACAATAATCAGGTTAACGTAGCCGACACCTTCCTCGAGAACCTGCCCGGTGTTGCCGTCTGTGTGCACATCAGCAACAATCGTCGTCTTTTTTGCTTTGTCCTCGACACCAGCGATGACGCTGTCCAGGTTATCGCCAAAGTTATTGATGAAGTCGTAATCATCTGCTGTTAGCTCTTTGTTTTCCAGTTCTTTTGACGAGATCTCTATAAGCCTCTTGAGTATCTCTTCCAGATGTTTCAGCCGGTATTTCGCGGAACTGTCGAGAACGTCCATCTCGCCAAGACCGTTGTTTGTCATTTGTGTAAGTGCAAGCAGCCGGTTGTAGAACTCGGGAACCGGTTCAACGTATCCGACAGTGGGTTTTTCCTCATCAATAGGCATGCTGCTGGTCATCGCGGTGTAGCTCTGTTTGGCATAGAGGATTGTGTCGTGCCTGAGTTCTGTCCATGATGCAAGAGCAGTGGTCAGTTCTTTGTCCTGCCACGCGCTGGTCTGCATGAACGTCGGATAACCTGCGCCGTGGTCTTTGAGCAGGGGTTTTAATGCAAAGAGCCATGACCAGTAGAGGTTCCGGTTCCAGTCCGCATGATCAAACGAGTTGAATTCGTCTTTTAATTCATTATACTGGTGATCGTATTCCTTGTAGTTGGAGTCGTCAAGTTCATCCAGTAGTTCTCTTGATCGATCCGACCCGAGGAGTGCCATCACATCAAGACCGCGGGGAAATCCTCTGACAGGTCTTCCGGCACCGTCGATTATGAGTGTGAATGGCTCCTGGTCTCCCTGGTAAAGGTCGGTGTATGTCCCGACAAGGTTTGTGAAGATGTATGAGTCAGGAATGAACCGTTGCCCCATCATCCGGAATCCTTTGGTGTTTTCAAGGCATTGATCTGCTTGTTCCGGGGTGAACGGTGGTAATATCACGCAGGCTCCGGTTCCGCCGTAAATTGCAGGAGACCGGTGCTCTGCCAGTTTTGCTTTCACCTCGCCCACAGTCTCTTTGTTTAAGTCGTTCCGGTCGAATGTTTCCCCGAAGACATGGTTCAATGCATCTATGTACTCGTAAGGTCCAAGGTCATCGGATAATCCCACATAAAAAGCTGTTACCGAGTAAATTCGATCCCACTTGTCCATAAGCTCTTGTTTCCCGTTAAATTCTGAGGATATCATGCAGGCAGCCATCGTCTGGATTCTTGCGTCCTCCGTTGCGATCAGACCAGCCTCTGAGTGCGGGTCAGTTGTCCCTGGTGGTGTTGTGTCAGATCCTTTGAGTAACATGCTCATCCTGCCGTACCACATAAACGCCTTGAAATAGTTTTTCAGTTTTTCCGAGCGCGTGTAGTGTCCTCTTGGGACGTACTGGGAGTAGTCTTCACTGTATATGAAAGTAGGGGACTCTGTAAATCCGGAGTGCTCATTGATTAATTTTAGTTCAGCTTCAACATCATCAGCAACAAGTGACGGGACTTCAAAGCTGTAGCGCGCCAGATCCTCTTTTTCAAAGTAAGCGTCTGTACACTCCCATTTGTTCTCGCTCTGGCAGACCTGTTCTATGGATGGCTTAAGTAAGCTTAATCCAACTGCAAAGTATGCGGCGTTCCTTTTTGATGCTTCTTTCAGCTCGCCGTCTGAATTTTCGTAAGATTCTATCGAGTTGTTCAGTAATTCCTCGCTGATCTCCCAGATCAGGTCATAGAATTCTCGCTCCTCGATTTGCCGCAGGGTCTCGTCGAACTGGATGTGGTATAGGTGCAACAGCGAATCGGTGGTGACGAAGACTGGTATCTCATCATCGGCGAGCGTCTTGTACGGCTGGATAATATCCTCTTCCACAGGGTAGAACGGGTTTTTAATCACAACAAAGCCGTTTTTTTCAAGCAGACTTGTGGCGCTGTTGCTGAGCTGTATTTTTTCTGAAAACGAATCATAATTTGAGATCTGGTCTGTTTGCAGCGGTAAGTCGTACTCCGGAACCTTCAGATCGATACTCAGTGGTTGCAGTGAGTAGTGTCTGGCAAAATCCATGGTATCTGTTGTGGCACTGGACAGATCAATTGGTTCTGTCGCGAGTTTTGCTTCCTGAACCGGTTCCGATTCTGATTCCGGTTGATGTTGACCCGGGTCCTGGGCAGGTTGAACCTGTTCGTGAGCATCCGGGTCAACACAACCACTGATAACCATCGACAGTACGACAAGCACTATAATTACACCCCTCATAAGACTATGATCAGGGATGCATTGGTTATAAGTGTTTTGTTCTGATACCTCGGTCAATAAACCCCGCTCTTAAGTGTGTGCGCTATCGCACCGCCGCTAACAAGGATTTCAGAGAGGACGAACGCCCATGCAAGCAAGTATCCTGCCGTGCCCATGACGCCTACGGCGGACTGTGCAAAGATTGCGCCGTCCAGATCACACAGTGGCAGGGCGTCGATCCATGCTCGGCACAGGAAGACGACACCGATCATGTGCATCACTCTGCTGTTGCATGAATATATCAGTGCTAGTCCGACTATTATTAGTCCAACACTGCCCGCGGCAGCGATGAACAGCGTGTCGATCGAGGTCATCTCACCATGCACAAACATTGAACCGGTGGTGAGTGTGATATCTCCGAGTGACACCGTATATCCAAGCGTAATCGCAATTGCCGAATGGAACCATTCATGTCCAAGTGTTGCTGAACCCCATCCGAAGACGAGGCATATTGCACCGATGATTGCATCATTAATGTTACCCAATAGTTTTTCTGTTTCTCCCATTACCTATGCCCCCAATGCTATATTGCCATCACACCACATAACCCCGGCACCCACAGCCCCTACAAACGCACAATGATGATCAACCACAGAAGATCCTCATTATTATGATAATTGTCACTTATCATTTAAAAACATTATGGTTACGTATGCGGTGGGTTTAACTATAGAGGATTGCCTTCAAACATCTGACATAAAACACGGAGATAAATTATGAACGAAAAGACAGGCATCCTACTACTTGGACATGGAAGCACGCGCCCCCACAACAAGGAACTCGTCGAGAATGTAGCAAAAATGATCGCCGAGCAAAATAACGTCATTGTGCAGATAGCGTTTCTAAACATGGACAAGCCAGACCTCAAAGATGGTCTGGAGAGCTTCAAAGGAACCGATATCGACAAAATTGTCGCGCTCCCGCTCTTCCTTGCGCATGGCGTTCACACACTCGAAGACATCCCTAAGGAACTGAACCTGGACGATGACAAAAAAGCAGTGGTCACTATCAACGGAAAAAATGTGGAGGTTCTGTATGCAGAGCCACTTGGCGCCGATCCACGCATAGCCGAGATCGCGTACAGCAGAGCAGAGGAAGCACTCGCCCGCTGAAACATGCACATAGCGGTGCTTGATCTGACACATGGCGGCAGCCTGATCGCACAGTGTCTTGCAGAGAATACAGAGGCTGACATACAAACAATCGTAAACACCAGCAACACAGACACAAACACGGTCACTGCCGTTGATGTGCACCACACGCTTGACAGAAGCACGAGGACAGATCTTGAAACGCGCGCCATATCTGTGCTAACAGAGCCACCTGATGCAAGCAGTTTCGATCTGATCATAGCATCCGTGCATCTGGACCCTGCATACCCAACGCTCGCTGGTGCGCGTGCGGCAGGGGTGCCGGTAATCACACACCATGCGGCTGTCGGCAAGATTATGCAGAGCCACCTTCAGGGCTACGAGGTGATCGAGGTCACCGGCACAACCGCGAAGACAAGCACCGTGCGAACACTTGCAGAGATCATATCATCGTGCGCTGGCAGGAGCGTTGTATCGCATTCAAGCGCGGGCGTAGAGCACTGGGACGGCGCAGGTAGCAGCAACCCGCAAGTGATCGCTAAGTTCAGCATAACGCCAGCAAGCATCATCGAGGTTGTGAGATCTGCCAGAGACGCGCATCCGGATGTGTTCATCTTTGAAGTCTCGCTTGGCGGCACAGGGCTTGCAGACATCGGCATCATCACCACATTTGCAGGTGACTACCTGATCGCAAACAACACGACAACAGCGTCCGGCGCAAAGATGCAGATGGTGCAACAGGCAAAACCCGGATCCACCCTGATTCTGGGAAGCGATGTTGCGCCGGTGCCTGTTCCGGACGTGGTTGCAGACACCAACACATTTGGAGATGGCGGCGACATATATTTTGAGAGTGTCACACCGGAACGCTGCGTGATCGCTGCTGCTGACAGACACATCGAGTTTACAGCCCGGAATTATGACATCTTCTCGTATGAAACAGCGATTCTTGCTGCGGTGACCGCTGCAATCTCAATGAACATTGACCCTGGGCGCATAACATCGTTTCTTGGACATTTCTGCGGCGTAAGCGGGAGAATGAAAGTCTCAGAAGTCAAAGGTAGAACGATCATTGATAACTCAAATTCTGGCATGAATATACCGTCGGCAGAGTCAGCGATCAATCATGCCAGACGCATCGCAGGAGACCTGATGGACGGGGCGAACATCGTCCTGATCATCGGGATTGAGGAGTACAACGTCTGCGAAGGGCTTGATTCCGGGCGAGTGATCGAATTAATCACAGAAAACAGGGAATTTGTCACTGACGTCATCACAGTCGGTGTAAACACCGATTTCGCACAAGAAGTGCCCGGTCTGGACAAGGGGATGGAACTTGCAATGGATATAACCCGGGCTGGCGATCTGATCATATCGTGCGTCAAATGCTTCAGATAAGGGCATTTGCCGCAAGCCCGGGGGGGGGGCAACGATAACGATTCACACCAACAGAACCGGTGTTGTGCAGGTGTTTATGCACCACACACCCCACACTTGCGTTTTTTTACAACATTGGGTGTAGGGGGCGCAGAAATCCTCGCGATTCATTGCGGGGAGGATGTTAAATTCAGCAAGCGCCCACATCCTGATGCCCGCGACCGATTGGTTGCCGGTGGCACCATCATTAGATCACAACCGCATCGGCAGACTCCGTTCATGTAGTTTCACCGCAGCTACCATGAAGATCACCAGAAATACCACAAGAGCGAAGATATTCATTGGAACCGAGTAATAATTTGCGCCGGCTCCCTGGAAGCAGTACCTGCATAGGTCGGTTATATAGGTCAGTGGAGATATCGATGCCAGCGCCTGCCCCCACGCCGGCAGATCATGAATCGGGATGAAGACGCCGCTTAAAAAGACCAGCGGGAACTTGATCATTGTGGACATCATCATCACAGTGGAGGTCATGCTGGTTGGTGTTGATGAGAACACGAGCCCCATCGCCGAGAAGCAGAATGCGGCAAGCACGATTGCCACTGCAAGCACGAGCGGATGTGCGACGCCCACACCGAACATAACTCCTAAGAGAATCGGAACGAGCGAGATCAACATCCCGAATAGGACTGATGCCAGCATATCTCCAATGAGGATTGTTGTGATCGAGACCGGGGCTGCCGCAAGCCGCTCAAGGTTTCTGGTTTGTGTCTCTGTGGGCGCAATCACCGGTGTGACCGACGTTGACGTGAAGAATATGGTCATGCCAAGCAACCCGGCGATAAGGAAATCAACAGGGAGATTTCTTCCTATCATGAACGCCAGAAAGAGGAATGATGGGGAAAGAACACCGAATATTATGACAGGTCCCTTTAAATAGTAGATTCGTATGTCTTTCCTGGCGATTGCGAACGCACGCCGCATCTGACCCTGGATCTCAGGAACCATTGGTCACCACCTCTGCCACTTCTTCCATGCCCCTTCCATTCCCGGTTAGCTTGATGAAGACGTCCTCAAGCGTTGGCGTCAGCGTGTTCAGGGTCACGATCTTGATACTACCCGCCCGGCAGTAGTCTACCAGATGCTGGATTGTCGTGCCAGGCTCATCGGTGTATAGATAGGTCTTATCTCCACTCTCCCGAACATCGGTTACCCCGGAAATGCTGCGGAGATCAGAACTATCCACGTGCGACTTGAAGCTTACCTCTAAGCGTCCAAGTCCACCTATCCTCGCTTTAAGTTCCTCAGGCGGGGAAATAGCTGCAATCTTCCCGTGATTAATGATTGCAACCCTATTGCACAACTGATTTGCCTCTTCCATGTAGTGTGTGGTGAGAAAAATGGTTTTACCCCTGTTGTTTAACTCTTGCAGCACATCCTTGATCATTCGTGCGCTCATAACGTCCAGACCTGATGTTGGCTCGTCAAGAAAGAGTATCTCAGGATCGCTCATGAGCGACATGGCGATCACAAGCCTCTGCTTCATCCCTTTTGAGAACGTCTTTGTCTTGTGATCCTTCCGGTCATGCAGCCCGAAGCGCACAAGAAGCTCCTCTGCCCTCGCTTTTGCAGTCTTTGCCGGCACACCGTACAATTCTGCCATGAGTTGCAGGTTCTTCCAGGCAGAAAGTTCGGTGTACGCGTTCGATAGCTCGGGAACGACCCCCATCACCTCTTTAGCTTTGATTGGATCCCGTAGCAGGTCAAAACCAGCGATATGAATCCTTCCCTGGGTTGGTCGGATGATCCCGGTGAGCATCCTGACTGTTGTGGTCTTGCCTGCACCATTTGGTCCCAGAAATCCGAAGATTTCACCACCAGCCACCTTAAGATCAATGTGGTCCACTGCCACGAGTTCTCCGTAGTTTTTCGTCAGTCCTTCAGCCACAATCATGTTTGTCACGTTCTTCATGATTCTTGCACCTCGTCTCCAAGTAAATTAATGACTATCTCCCTTGTTTTCAGTTTCCATACCTTTTCAGGTGCGCCACCGCCCTTTTCCCTGTATTCAGCTACTTCAATGATGTTTGCACGGTTGAGCGCTGACAAATGATAATACAACCCTGAAGACGTTAGTTTCGCCCCCCTGCCACCCAGGAACTCGTAGATCTCCTTTGTGCTCTTGCTACCATCGCCGATACAATCGATGATCTCCCATCGGGTCGGGCAGTGGAGCGCGCTTATATACTTACCGAGTTTTTGCAGTTGTGGGTGGCAGTGACAATTACACATTATATCACCTGAATATTACAGTGGTTCACTGCAATATTGAAGTAATACTTTAAAAGAGTTTTGGCAGTAGGTGTGGCAGTAGGTGTGGCAGTAGGTGTGGCAAGTAGGTGTATGTGTTTGATAATGCACCCCGAACTTGCACCCTTGCCCCATACAACCAGGATCTACGCAGGGTCTGGCGCCAGGCAAAGCCTCAAACCAACAACCAACCCCGCCTCCATGTGCCAGAACCAACATATTATTAAAAGCCAAAAGCACGATAATACATTATCACAACGGTTTATCGAGGTTATACCCAATGACACGAAACATCAAAGTAGAACCGCTCAGGCAGACGCCGCTTGAGAAGCAGGAGATCGAACTTGTGGAGCGAAAGGGCATCGGACACCCGGACAGCATCGCAGACGGGCTTGCAGAAGCGGTCAGCAGAGCGCTCTGCACCGAGTACCTCGACCGCTGCGGGACTGTGTTACACCACAACACCGATGAAACACAGATTGTTGCGGGTAGATCCTACCCAAAGTTCGGTGGGGGAGAGGTAGTCTCACCAATATACATATTATTGGTCGGCAGAGCCACAAAAGAGTTTGACGGTATGCATATCCCAACAGATACCACGGCAATAATGGCAGCACGAGAATACCTCAACGAAACAATCCTGAATCTGGATGTAAACCGCGATATCATCCTTGATTGCAAGCTCGGAGAGGGATCATCCGACTTAAGAGACGTATTCCACCGGAAAATGCCGGGTGCAAACGACACGTCATTTGGCGTTGGGTTTGCGCCGTTTTCAGAGACCGAGCAGATCGTATACCAGAGCGAAATGGAACTAATGAAGCTTCGGAAGAAAATTCCTGCGATTGGCGAGGATACCAAGGTCATGGGACTGCGTGAAAGGGACAAGATCACACTAGTTATAGCATGTGCCATGGTTGGGCGACACCTCGATGATCTCGACCATTACACCAGCGTAACCGAGGACTTGTGCGATCACATCGCGGACATGTCCTGCAAATACACAGATCGCGAGGTCGGTGTGCTGATCAACACCGCAGACAACCTTGAGAATGAATCCGTCTTCCTGACCGTAACAGGCACCTCAGCCGAAATGGGTGACGATGGTTCTGTCGGACGCGGCAACCGATGCAACGGTCTTATCACGCCAAACCGACCGATGAGCATGGAGGCAACAAGCGGCAAGAACCCAATCAACCATGTCGGCAAGATCTACAACCTGCTCTCCAGCAAAATAGCATTCGAGGCAGCTGAAACCGTGGACGGTATCGAGGACATCTACATCCGCATCCTATCAGAAATCGGAAAGCCAATCGACCAGCCGCTTGTTGCGGATGCACAGATCGTTTCCACGAAAGGCGCAAATATCGAGGCAATAAAATCCGAGGTCGAGGCAATCATCGACAGGTCACTCGAAAACATCACGGACATCACCCAACTGGTAGCAGAAGGTAAGCTCGCCACGTTCTGATGCTTCAAAGAGTCCGGAGATCTCTGATATTCATCGTGGTCTTCACAATCTGTGCACCACTCGCATCAGGCGCCGTGGTGCACGGAACCACCTATGAATGGTCAACGTTTGAGGCGCTCAAAAACACAATCGTCGAGGTGGATTCAACGCCACCACAGTTTCTGGTGGCGTCTTCCGGAAGTTACTCCTTTAATCTTCCCGAAGGAACGTACACAATCCGGGCGGAGTACTACCAGGGAAATCTGCTCGAATATTACGCCGAAGAAAACATCACAATCCTCGGAGACGGCGATTTTGTGCTTGATCTCCTGATGTTTCCACCAATCGAGGATGCGTTTCTGTGCGAGAACATAAACCTCAGCGAGGATCTGTATGACTACGAAGAGCCAGACAAGATAGATAGTGAGGAGAATTTCCCGGTATTCCAGGTTGCAACCACCATTTTCTTCATTCTAATCGCAGGATATGCTGCATTCCTGTGGCGTGGACGGAAGCTGCGTGAAAGCACTGCAACGGACACCCCGGTCTCAAGAGGTGCGGCGCGACACGAGCCACCAGAACCCAAGATGAGACCGGAGATAGAACCTGCAATAAAACCAGAACCTGCCCCCAAGTACAATGAAACAAAAGCCAGGGGACCTGCGAAATCTACGGTATCAGAGGAATCAGACCTCCCGCCCGACCTTAAGGAAGTGATCCAGGTTATCAAGGATAACGATGGACGAATTACCCAGAAAGAACTGCGAACACAGCTTAAATATTCGGAAGCAAAGGTGAGCCTGATGATAACCGATCTTGAAGATCAAGGGATTGTTAAGAAAGTGAAGAAGGGCAGGGGAAACACAATCATACTCAAAGGTATGTGAAAACAAGGGTCTTTGGTATCTCGCGTTACAATGCAAAGACAACCCACCACATCGGTTATTTACCAAAACTCACCACACTTTAGTTCAGAGGGGTTTACCATGAATAAAGTCTATTTCTGACAGTTCTTATCACGAATCTCACAAACAGACAAATAGCACGAGTCTATTCCATTTTAACGTACGCAAAATTCGTTTATTCGTACCATTCATGATCCCTGCGCACTTAATATCACACCACCACAACTCATCCACGAGACATTTGCAATAGCGAATTACAGAGAGCCAAAAAAAACTATGGCGCTCACGTGGACGCGGGGTTTCTTGGTAGGCTGGCGTGTGAAATCCTGCGGTCAAAAGATTGGCAACGTTAAATACGAATTGGCGCAGAGAATATATGCATGGCACAAAAGCCGATGAGTTATCTAACTCTTGATGATGTGTCCACGAGTGGGAAGACCGTGCTTGTCAGAGTTGATCTGAACTCCCCGATGTCTCCGGACGGATCAATCCTTGATGATGCTCGATTCAAGAGCCATTTGCCAACACTGCGCGATTTAATCGACTCCAGGGTTGTGCTGCTCGCACACCAGAGTAGACCCGGTAAAAGGGATTTCACCCCGATGCAGATACATGCACAGCGGCTGCAGCGTCTGTGCGGGCGAACGGTCACTTACGTGGATGATATATTCGGATCACACGCCATAGATGCGATCAAATCAATGGTCGATGGCGATATTATCCTGCTTGAGAACACCCGGTTTTATTCGGAAGAAGGGTTGTCACGGTCGCCCGAGGAACATGCGACCACCATCATGGTGAAGCGGCTCGCCCCGCACGTAGATATGTTTGTAAATGATGCGTTCGCGGTATCACATCGCTCGCAGCTATCGGTCGTTGGATTCACCACTGTTTTGCAGTCAGTCGCCGGAAGGCTGATGGAAAAAGAGATTGAATCCCTGGGGAGAGGTTTTTCAAAGGAGGGGACAATATTTGTACTTGGTGGCATCAAAGCTAACGACTCAATTGATGTTATCGAAAACGTTGCGGCGCGCAGTGAGATTGAATCAATCATTGTCACGGGACTTGTTGCAAACGTGTTTCTGGAGGCAAACGGCGTTGATCTCGGTAAGAAGAACAGCGATTTCATGAACTCAATAGGCTGTGCTGCCGAGACCAAACGAGCGCGCAAACTGCTCGCAAAATATGGCGACAAGATCGAGCTGCCTGTTGATGTCGCATGTGCCGACTCAGCAGATCCAAACAAGCGTGTGGAGATGTCAGTATCTGAACTGCCAACCGAGCTATCGATCAATGATATCGGGCTTGAGTCAATCATCCTGTTTTCAGAGAAGATCCGGAATTCACAGACCGTGATCATGAACGGACCGGCGGGACTGTTTGAAAACGAAGGCTTTGAGCTTGGAACAAAAGAACTTGTCACCGCAGCGACAAAATCAAAGTTTTCGATCGTTGGAGGCGGTCACATCGCGTCCGAAGCTCACGCGCTTGGCATTGAGTCAAATATCTCACACATCAGCACAGGCGGCGGCGCATGTATCGATTTCTTGTCCGGACGAACGCTTCCCGGAATTGAATCCCTAGTCCAATCATGCGCACGTTTCAAGAGCAAGCTTCGCGCAGTTGCCTGACCCCAACCAACCACCAAACGTTACGCCCAACGAACTTAAATATTAGTACGAAACAATTGCGTCATGATGGTGACCGCGGATCGAGAAACAGATGGACAACTGATCACGCAATGGCAGCTGGCAGGTGCGCTGCATACAATGGAAAAAGTGCACCAACCCAGGACGAGGACGTCAGGGATGTGGCAGGGAGTGCATGAAAATAGAGGAGGAAACCCAAGAGACCTGAGGAATTGATGGGGATCTTTTGTGCAGGTTCTCACGCAATTCCAATGGTTATCCGGTGACCGCTACGATGCTTGACGTTACACTTGTCTGGGATGGTGATCTGCTTTTTGAAAAGCTGTTTGTTGAACATGGGCTTTCATACCAACGGGTGCCGTCCAGCGCACTTGGCATGCGTTTTCTTCCGGTGTCAAGAGTTCTAATCGTCCCAACTGGATTTGCAAACCGGCAGTACACAAAAATAACCGGTGGAATCGAGGCAAACAAAGGATTTTTTGACCGTTTTGCTAAAAAAGGCGGGGTGCTTGTTGTGTATGGGGCACTGGTTCCTGAGTACACCTATAAGTGGCTTCCATTCACGCTAAAATACAAAGAACAGTACGGCGCAGTTGATATAGGGGTGGTACGGGAACATGGTTGCACCTGTGTCTTTGATGATAACCGTGCCGAGTGCGACGGGTACTTTACAGAGACCGACAGCGACATTATACTAAATGGAGACGGATTACCGATTATGGTTGTAAAAGAGCATGGAGACGGCATGATTATCGCAACCACCATACACGAATTTCCTTCAGGAGCGTTTCTCAAATGGGCAGTGGCAAACAAGTAATACAGACACAGGCAACGCATGCAACGCAAGCGAAAGATGCAGGTGCATACGCGATCTGGATCACCGGGCTTCCAGGATGTGGAAAAACCACGATTGCAGAGAAAGTGCACGAATCACTCTGCGACCTGCAAGGATACCGCGTAAAACACCTCCAACTTGACAAGATACGAAAAATCATCACGCCACACCCACAATACACAGACGAAGAGCGAACCATCGTGTATGCATCACTCGCATACATGGCACACCTCCTCGTGGACAGCGGCATCTCCGTGATCATCGATGCAACCGCAAACCAGCGGAAATACCGGGACCTTGCACGGAGCTTGATCCCACGATTTATTGAGGTGTATGTTAAGTGCCCCCTTAATGTGTGCGTTAATCGAGAACGCATCAGACACGCCGAATATGCGCCAACCGGCATCTACGCATCCGCAGGCACTGGTGGAACGGTGCCTGGAGTGGACATTACGTACGAAGCGCCACTGCACCCGGAGATCGTGGTGCAAAGCGATCGTACAGACGCCACTGCCTGCGCCGATGCGATTATCCGGTACATACTGGAGATGTGACTGGGGCAAACACAGCAAACCACTCGCATAAAACCACGAATGCATGCAAATACGAGCACAACACCAGTACAACCCCGAACACAAAAATTATTCCATCATCCGGGTTCACATAGCAGCCAACGATGTTTAAGCGCCTTTGCCGAAGAAAGAACCTTGCAGAGAACCATGACCCGAAAAACCACCACCGAATTAAGAATCTACGGCAGGCAGTTCGTGTCGGAAGCGCTGATAGATGAATATGCGTATCAAAAAGCGAACAATGGATCAGGAGCTGGAAGATGGAAGTAAGAGATCCATTGTATGGATTGATCGAATACGATGACAAAGAAGAGCGGATTATGAATACGCGTCTGTTTCAGCGGTTGCGAGGGATAAAGCAACTGGCTCTTGCAAATTTTGTATACCCGGGAGCACATCATACCAGATTCGAACATTCACTTGGTGTGATGCATCTATGTGGCAGGATTGGCCGCGAACTGGAAATGGGCGAAGATATAATAAAAATCCTGAGGCTGGCAGGACTTCTCCACGATATTGGTCACGGCCCTTTCTCACATGTTTCGGAACAGATTATGGATAAAAATATAGATAAAAGTATTTTAATTAAATATAAAGCACATAATGCACATGAATTGATGAGTATACGCCTTATTGAGCAGAATGAAGAAATAAAAAGCATACTTTCTGAGGGAGAACGAAACAATATAATCACGCTGCTCCAGAAACAGCTAAAGCGATCCATAGAGAAAGATATCGTATCCGGACCGCTTGATGTCGATAAGTTCGATTATCTACGGAGAGACAGTTATTTTGCGGGGGTTGAGTATGGGAAATTTGATCTGGATAAAGTAATTGAGAGCATGGTCCCAGTAGAACTTGGTAGGGATGGAACACAACTGGGTATAAAAGAGGAAGGTATCCATGCAATCGAGCAACTATTGCTTGCAAAATATCACA
Source organism: Methanosarcinales archaeon (assembly GCA_004211975.1). Lineage (GTDB taxonomy): Archaea > Halobacteriota > Methanosarcinia > Methanosarcinales > Methanogasteraceae > Methanogaster_D. The sequence continues at coordinate 18,095 of RXIK01000141.1, forward strand.
TGAATGTACAGGTGTATCAGCACCGAATAAGGCGAATCACCGATGCTATGCTTGTGAGAGGAGTAGAGTTTGCACTGGAAGAGCGTATAGAGGATGTTGAAAACGTATATAAATTCAACAATGGTTCTGACTATCTATCACATTTTATCCAATATGACGATACTACACTTGTGCATGCCATTTTATCAAAAAGCAATGGCTGGGCAAAAAAATATTTTGAAAGTATAACTAATAGAAAATTATTTAAGGAGATTTTTGACGTAGAGATCAACAAAGGGAATTTCGATGATGGAATATTACTCATGAATGCGCGTGACCCCTCCAATGATCAGATGGAACAAATAGGTGGCAGGGTTGCAGAGATTCTTAAAGTACCGAGAGAACTGGTGATAATAGATAGAAAAAGCACTTCGAATCCAACATTCAAGGATTACCGGGTTAAAATAGCTGTTGAGGATATCATGGTAAAAACAAGGCTGGGCAAGCGAAAAGCGTTCGCAGATGTTTCAGAAATTTTTAGCAACCCTTCTGTTGATCCAGATAAGGAAATGCTATACATTTATGCACCACTTGATAGTATAACCACTCACGATAAACGACAGGACTTTATACGAGATACCAGAGAGGCTATAATGGGCATCATCAAGGAGGAATTGGCATGAAGGCGGATGAATCAATACTTCTGACGCTGCTGTACAGCGAGAAGAAAATGATTGCAGGCAGAACACTGTTACAGAAAACTGAATATTTCCTGAACGAAAAGATTGGATTGGGGATTGAGTTCACACCATACTATTATGGCCCATACAGCGCTGAGATCGCTGACGCGCTGGAAAGTTTAAGAGCCAGTGATATTGTGAAAGAGAAAGTTGTGGAGTATCCCTCCTTTGATTTCCATATCACATTCGAGCCGAGAAAATATATATATCATTTAACAGATATTGGAAAAGATATTGCAGAAGTTATTGAGAAGAAGTACCAGGACGAAGCAGAGCAGATAAAGAAATCGCTTTCTGAGATGCGGGATCTGGGCATGCCATACGATTACAAGAACCTCTCAATAGCGGCAAAGATGGATCATATCCTGAAACTTGAAGGAAAGTCGATGACGTCCGATGAGATTATGGATGAGGCGAAAACGTTGGGATGGAAGATCAGCGAGGATGATGCTGAAACTGCGGTAACATTCCTGGAGAAGTTGAATCTGGTAACTCTTCATACCCCTATAACGGCTGATATAAGTTGATTTTGCAATTATTCGATTGTCAGTTTTACAAGAGAAAAGCAGATCCGCCGCGGTCACCACTCAGCTATGCAGTCGATATTCCAGAGGTGAACTCATATATATTAGCACCATTGCTGAAGAAACAAAATCACTGAAACCCAAAAACACAACAAACCATGACCCAAAAAACCACCACTAAATTCGGAATCTGCGGTGGGCGGTTCATCCATGAGACCTTGATGGATAAATATGCGTCTTGAGAAGTGAACAATGGATCTGGTGATTGAAGTGGTAGTTCCATTGTATGGATTGATCGAATACGATGGCAAAGAATAGCAGGTCATAATATAAGGGGTCAATGCATCGTATGACATTTTAGGTTTTC
>RXIK01000223.1 GCA_004211975.1 Methanosarcinales archaeon
AGACCAAAAGGTACGAAATCAGACTATAACGGCTGCGAAGACGTTATAGGGAATGAACAGACGGTTTCCGGCTTACAGATGGCTTCTAAGGCGTTCACAATTATCTGTGATGTAGAACTTGGTAAGCCCAATATGCTCCCGGTAAATCCGGGTAGGGACCCCGTGAGGGCAAACGATGGCATATTGGGTAAAGGAATCGATAAAAAGCAAATGGCATCTTGTAATGAGATGTATAGAGGTTCTAAATTTGCCTCAACCAGAGATGGTGCTGACTTATCGAGTGGTGTCTCATTGCATGAAAGGAGGCAAAACCTGTGAATGCAAGTAATTCAATTACGCCCTCAAAAGGCGAGAGACTTGCAGACAACCAACCAAAGTACCAATGGATTGATATCGATTGGGAAATGGTCAAAGAACATGTTAACAGGCTGCAAACCAGAATTGCAAAAGCAGTTAAGCAAGGAAAATGGAATTTGGTCAAAAGAATAGGATATCTGTTAACACATTCGTTTTATGCGAAATTGTTGGCAGTAAAGCGTGTAACTCAAAATAAGGGAAAAAGAACAGCTGGAATTGATGGCGTGAAGTGGACAACACCGAACTCCAAGATGAAAGCTGCTCTTGAATTATCCAATAAGAAGTATAAAGCAAAGCCGTTAAGAAGAGTCTATATTCCGAAGCCAGGTAAGACTAAGAAACGACCCTTAAGTATTCCAACTATGTACGATAGAGCAATGCAAGCATTGTATGCTCTTGCGCTACAACCGATTGCAGAAACAACAGCAGACCCCCGCTCGTTTGGCTTTAGAATGCATAGAAGCACACAGGATGTGCGTCAATATGCATTCTGCTGCTTTGGCGGAATAAATTCTGCGAAATGGGTTCTGGAAGGTGATATCAAGGGTTGCTTCGATAATATCAACCATGAATGGCTTTTTGACAACATTCCTATGGATAAATCGATTCTAAGGCAACTTCTTAAAGCGGGATTCGTGTATAATCGACATTTGAATCCCACTATAGCGGGAACACCACAAGGGGGAATTATTTCCCCGATTTTGGCGAATATGACACTTGACGGGATGGAAAAAGTCATTTCATCTGTGTATCATATCGGTAAGAATGGGAAAATCGATAAGACTCGATATAATCCCCATAAGGTGAATTTTGCGAGGTATGCGGACGATTTTATCGTTACAGCAGACTCAGAAGAGACCGCAAAAGAGATTGCCGGGTTGATTAAAGAGTTCCTGAAGGAACGTGGTCTGGAATTGTCAGTGGAGAAGACTCACATTACTTATATCGATGACGGCTTTGACTTTTTGGGCTGGAATTTCCGCAAATACCAAGGAAAGCTCCTGATTAAGCCATCCAGGAAGTCGATTGGGAATATCACCCGTAAAATCGGTGATTTGATCAAACGAGCGAAGGCATGGAAACAGGAGAACCTCATCAATGTATTGAATCCCATTATTACTGGCTGGTCGAATTATCACCGATCGGCAGTATCTAAAGCGATATTCAGCCAATTAGATCACATTGTCTGGAATATGCTCTGGAGATGGGCTAAAAGGAGACACCCGGATAAAGGTAATACCTGGATCGCTAATAAATATTGGCATTCTGAGGGAACTCGGAACTGGGTATTTTCTACTGGAAAGAACAGGTTTAAACTGTTCTCGGATACGAAGATTGTTCGGTGTGCTGGCTTGAAATTGGATAAGAACCCCTATATTGAACAAGACTATTTTGACTTACGGAACTGCTGCCCGATACTGAAAGGGTTATGAGATGCTTGAGCGGCATGAGGTTAAAGTCTCACGTACCGTTCTGAGAAGAGGATGAGCGAGTAATCGCTCCTCCTTATTCGGCGGTGCATTA
>RXIK01000142.1 GCA_004211975.1 Methanosarcinales archaeon
CATAAACGAGATCGATCTCCGCAATTTCAAACAATTTGAATGCGCACAGAAGGAATGCCGAGCAAAAATATTTCCAGGGAACTATAATCGCCTCATCCTGAATTTTTCGGATCAAGAGCGCCAGAGCGAAGTGTTCAACATCTCCAATTATGGTGCAGAGTTTAATGTTCGTGTAACAGACTCCGAACTGATTGTAGAGGATGTCACGCCGATATCGGTTCTGATATTCTATGCGATGCCGGATTTTGCACTATTATTTATACTTACCATACTGTTAGAATTGATAATATCCTTGATTTTTATAGCAGTCCTCGATAAGCCGATGAAAGTCATCGCAGCGGTTATAATAGCCAACCTAATATCATTTCCGGTTCTCTGGCAATTGCTGGCTTCAGCTGACGAATTTTTGCTGCTATTCGAAGCTTTGATAGTGCTGTTTGAAGGTCATATACTATTTCATGAAAAAGGCGATACCAATCTACCAATCATTAGCCCTCAGCCTGATATTGAATATTTGTAGTTTTGTTTTTGGGATGCTACTCGGGCTTGGCATTAACTGGAGAATTGTACCGTTCTTCTTGATCTTGTTAGCCATTATTGTTCTATCCATCCTGATACTCACATATCTGAGGGAGCGATATTCAGCCCGATTTATACGAGTATTTACAATCTCTATTATGGTGCTTGCCTGCGCGGTCGCCGGCTTGCTTGTGATGGACCGGCTCGCAGGTGAATCGCTCCTGTCAACCCACAAAATAAGCTGCGAACCCGAATACTATGCCAACATCACCACAGAAGAACTACGAGAGTTTCCGCACCTTGCAAACGCAATAAAGCAGGGCAAATTCATAGAAATGAAGACTGTAGAAGCGGATCAACTGTTAGATTATATAAAAGAGAAACAATCCGAACAACATACGTCATCATCACCCAAAAAACTCTACGTCAGAGTGAAAGACGAATACTATGAGGTCAGAACCACGTGGATATGAATCCGGGCAGGCGAACATGAAAAACAAAACAAAACTTAAGATACTAAAACTGTCCTGCATCTACGGCGGCGTGCTCAGCCTGATCCTTGTTGGTCTGCGCATCTTCTTTTTGGCTGTATGTATGATCACCATGAGGCACACGTCGATTCAAATCATTCTGCTGCTGACCGGGATCGTTTCAGTCACCGTCTTCTCTTATATGCACCTCAATTACGCCGGGAAGAACCCGGAAGAATTCTCATGCCCCCTACTGCCTGGAATCCTCATAACTGTGATCTGCCTCATACCCGGTCTGATATTTATCCCCGTTATAGTGTCATGCATATCCCTTGAGGATATGTCAAGTGTGGTTTTCGGGTTCATATACTTCATACCTTGCCATATCAGCCTGATTCTTGGCATCCTCTCCGCGTATGCGGTGTTAAGCGGCAGCAGAAGATCTCCGAAGGGTCTTATGCAGTGGAAGATACGGGGGCTGCAACTGGGCACGGTGATTCTGGCGGCAGGGATTGTTGTTTCCGGCATATCCATATCAGCAGGCGCTCTTGGAAGACCCGGGATGACGTATTCAATCACACTTGATGCGTCAGAAATCGATACGGCAGAAGAGACCACGTTCTTAGTACCTCTGCCGGTAGATACTTCGAGTGGCATGGCTGCGGATGTTGTTGACAAGTTAACCGTGACCAGGGGTGATGCCGTGTGGAGTATCGTGGATGCGGAACACGGAAAAGCGCTGGAGGTTCGCACCAGCACCGAATGCGTTCTCTATGCCGAGAAAATATGCGGGTATATGGAACAAGACGAAAGAGAGGAATGGTTACAGAGACACAATGTGAGCATGATCCATGAGGTGGGTGGGGGTGCTTATGATGTGTGGGTCTACGCCTCAAACGCCAATGCAACAATGCACCTGGAATTATGGAAGCATACTGGCTTGCGCTGTAATATCAAGTGCCTCGATAATGATCGCACAACCCTTGATGAGGGATGGCAGATGGTTAAACTGGAATGGTCCAAGGTGCTCTGTGACTGAAAACAGGATGAGGGACTAAAATATGAAATTAGCCACAACCACGGTTACTTTCAGCGGATGCATCGAGGAAACAGAGGTTATTCCGGAACCGGAATCACTACATAACAATACCACAAATATATCAGCGGTAAACCTGGTCCCGACACCTAAAATAGAAAATGGGCTTGAAATCCACATAGTATCATTCTCAAGTCTGTACATGCGGGATAACAGGGATGAAGAAAGCCGGGAATGGACATATAATCTTTCGGAGTGGTATTATGCAGCATACAATCTATCGATAACGAATAACGGCTCAGATACCATCGATTTTAAGGCAAATGACCTGCACCTGCGTGCCGGAGATCAGTTGTTCAATACCACGACCCGGAGGCTGCATAATTCGAGTCTGCTGGAGGTGCTGGAAGACCTTGGGAATGAGAACCGGATCGAATATATGGCACTATCACTGTCTCCGGGTCAGACCGTGAACGGGTCTGTGGTTTTTTGTGTTGATTCGCTGTATGACCGGTCATTCCTGCTGATATATAATGCAACACCCGTAACGTCAGCGTCTTTCGAAGAGAGTCTCGAAGCACTCGAGGCAGCAGAACGCTTCGACTACTCCAGGGTATTTGGCATACCACCATACAGTAGTCCCCGGTATACTGACTTATACGAACCCGATCCTGCGGCGCACCCTTTTATATGGGTGAACTGGGTGAACAGAAGCGTATTTGAGTTCTATAAAACCGCGGATTTTGAGGAGGTACAAAACGCCCTGCCAGATAACATACCACTGACAGAGATCAGGTATGCGATAAAAGTCATGCCTGAAAGGAACCTAACAGTCGTTTCCGGAAATCGGCTTCTTGTTATTGATGATTCCGGGGCGGAACTGATCAATAAATCACGGAGCAGAGGGATAGCGATTCTGCGAAACCGGACATACGAGAGCCAACCGGAGTGGGCAATAAAAATTCCGCAAATGAGTATTTCCGATGCCATTATAGTGCAGATTTCGTTTGAAGGCACGTGCGGATGGGGTATGGCGATGCGCCTCTCTTACACTAATCAGGACGTCATACTGGATGATGAACTGAATATGATGTTAGCAAGATATTATGACAGTAAGTTTATTAGCTGAAGTATTCGGAAGCACCGTTGGGCAGAGGTTGGCATGACAAAGACGTGGAAGATGGTGGGTAGGACATATCTTAACAAGAGATGCATGGATCACCGTCGGCGTACCGGTGGGAATTGCCATCGTGTGCTACGTTAGCTATGCTTCACAAACTAGGTATATAGTATAACACCAATAGAAATAAGGAGACATAAAACGATGAAAAACGAAACAAGACTGAAGATACTGAAACTGTCCTGCATCTACGGCGGCGTGCTCAGCCTGATTCTTGTTGGTCTGTACGTCCTATTGTTGGTTGCATTTCCCGGCACCGTGAAATTCATGCCGATCCAGGTTGTTCTGCTGCCGGTAGGGATCGTCTCAGCCATTGTCTTCTCTTACATGCACCTTAATTACGCAAGTGAGAACCCGGAAGAATTCACATGCCCCATCCTCCCTGGAATCGTCATAACTGCGATCAGCCTCTTGCCCGGTTTGATCTTCATCTACCCTCTATTGTTATGCATATCCCATGGAGACGTGGTTAGTGTGGTTACCAGGTTCCTGTACTTCATACCCGGGTACATCAGCCTGATTCTCGGCATCCTCTCCGCGTATGTGGTGTTAAGCGGAAACAGAAGATCTCCGGAGGATATTCCACCGTGGAAGGTCAGGGGGCTGCAACTGAGCACGGTGATTCTCGCCGCAGGAATCGTTATTTCCGGAATATCCCTATCATCAGGCATTCTCGGAGACACCTGGATGATGTATGAACTCACAATCGACACATCGGAAGAAACCACGCTTTTCATGCCACTGCCCGTAGATGAGTCCGGTAACGTGGCTGTGGAACTCATAGATGAGCTGGAAGTAATCGAGGGCGACGCCGTATGGGATATCGTGGATACCAATCACGGAAAAGCGCTGGAGGTTCGCACCAGCACGGGATGCACCCTCTCTGCCCAGCAGGAATGCGGGAAAAAAGGCTGGGACGAGGGACGCAAATGGGTGTACAGCCACAACATCAGCACGCTGTCCGGAGTGAACAAGGCAGCTTACGGCGCATGGACATTCTCATCAAATACCAATACAACTCTACACATAAAACTATCAATAGACAATGGTATGGGCGTCTTGTTGAGATACCGTTGCGACGGTGTCCCTCTGATCGAAGGGTGGCAGACGGTTGAACTGGAACAATCTGACATGCGTTATGACTGAAGAAACCGGCTGGAGGAACTAAGATATAAAATTAGATACTAAAATTGTGATACTGCTTATGATAGTCACAACCACGGTTACTTTCAGCGGATGCATCGAGAAAAATGAGGTTATTCCGGAACCGGAATCGCTACATAACGCTACCCCAAATATATCAGCAACAACCCCGGTTCCGCCGCTCAGAATCAAACATAATCCTGAAATCAGCATAGTATCTTTCTCAAGCCTATATATACGCAATAACCGGGATGAAGAAAGCCTGGAATATACATATAATCTCACGGAGTGGTATTATGCAGCATACAACTTGTCAATAAAGAATAATGGTCCTGATACTATTGATTTTAAGGTAAATGACCTGCACCTACGTGCCGGAGATCAGTTATTTAATACCACAACCCGGAAGCCATACACTTTGAGTCGGTTGGAGGTGCTGGAAGACCTCAAGAACGAGAAACGAATTGAAAATATGACAATATCTCTGTCTCCTGGTCAGACCGTGAACGGGTCTGTGATCTTCTGTGTTGATTCGCTGTATGACCGGTCCTTCCTGTTGATGTATAATGCAACACCTGTAACGTCAACGTCTTTCGAAGAGAGCCTTGAAGCACTCGAGGCAGCAGAACGCTTTGATTACTCCCGTGTATTTGGCATACGATCACATAGCTCTTGGGATGAATACATATACAAACATGATCCGGAGGAGCATCCTTCTATATGGTCGAACTGGGTGAACAGAAGTGTATTAGAGTTATATAAGACTTTTGATCTTGAAACGGTACAAGGTTCACAGCCTGACCAACGACCTGACAACATACCACGGATCTGGTATGCGATAAAAGTCGTGTCTAAAAGGAACCTAACGGTTGTTTCTGGAAACCGGCTTCTTGTTATTGACGATTTTGGGGATGAACTGATCAATAAATCACAGAACAGTGGAGTAGCAATTCTACAAAACGGGACCTACGAGCTCCAACCGGAGCTGGTAATAGACATTCCGCAGATAACTATTCCCGATGCTACGATAGCGCAAATTTCGTATGAATGCGCATGTGGAGGGGGTATGGAGATGCATCTCACTTACAATAATCAGGACATCATACTGGATGATGAACTGAACATGATGTTAGTAAGATATTATAAAATTAAGTATATTAGCTAACGTATTCGAAAACATCATCGGGCAGAGGTCGGCATGACAAAGATAGGAAAGATCAGAGACGTTCTGACAAAACCGGACATGTTCTTCAGCGAACTATCCTGGAGGGGGGTGAACCTGATAATACCTGCCGGAATCGTGCTGATTTCAGCTCTTGCCGACGCTATCATCAGCGTGATGATAATTAGCACGATAATGCGCAGATTACCGGGCGATATGGTGCAGTCAGGCATTGACACAGCAGCCCTCATCATCGGGGAACTTATTATCTGGTTTGCATTCTGGTTTGTCGTTGCAGCGATATTCTATACCATATAGGTACTGTTAAACGGAAACGGCGCGTTAAAACGGTGCATTGAGTTTACCGGATATGTTTTCATCCCTGCAATCGTTGCATCGGTCATCGTACTCGCCATAACCATAGTTGTGTTCATGACCATCGAATTCCCGGTCGAAAGCCCGGAACTCATTATACAGACGTTGATGCCGCAGTTGGAGCAAAATCCACTGATGAAAACGATTCCTATTATCACAAACATCCTTGGGCTTTGGACCGCGTATATCGGGATATTCGGGATCAAGCACGCACGAAATATCTCAACAATAGCTGCCCTGATCACGGTTAGCGATCCTGTTGTATGAACAACAGTTGCTGTGTGTTCACCGTCAGATCTATCATTGCAAAAACACTGTAACTCATTCCATATTCAGGGTGTTTCGAAGATACTCCCTGACCACCAAACCAAATCTGCGAACCGAATCGAGCTTGTTAGGGGGTGGTGTGTAAACCGGAGTGGGTGGGCGGACAACTATAACCTCTTTCAGTGCTGGGTCATAGCATGTTGTAACTTTTGCATGTTCTGTTGCTTGACTGTCTCGGACTCGGATGTTAATATTCCAGCAACGCTTTTTTTTCCATTTTATGAGGAATATAGCTCAATTGCCATATTCCAAAAGTAGCGTTCAGGTCTTCCGGGGCAGTGCTTTCTTCCGCATCGATCTTCCATTTGTTTTTTCCGGATGCCAGCCAGCCCTTGGCAGGTGTCCATCTGTAGGTGGCTTCCGGCTTGCGAAGTCCCCTTGTTCCCGTGTCCCACCAATGCTGATCGGATCTGTTTATTTTCATCATCACTGCCACTGCTCTTATATCGCGAAGCGTGTTTGCGTCAGCAACGTCTATCTTAATGATATGTTCTTCCTGCTGGTGTGGATTATTTCTGGCAGACGTTGTGCTGTCAAAAACGATGTTCATGATCACCGGTTGCGAATTTCCTATCGTGAACGATCCGCCGATCCCGCCATCCGAACTCTCATCCACTGCCGTATCGCAATCAGCCGGTGCCGGTGTCGGTGCCGGAGCACTGAACGGCGTGAAAGCAACAAGAGATGCAAGAACACATACGCACACCACAGCAACTCTACTCCGCATCATCTTTGCCCTCTGCACACTTTACACTGTACCTGATACTTGACAATCGAGACGACTGAAGCCGGACCGGGAAATATCTTTGAAATATGAAAAATGGTTGTATTTTATCCATTTTTCTCTTTCTCTTCTTTCTTGTTCTTTTTCTTTTTCATGTAGAAAAACAATCCCAGAACCAGTATCACGGATATCACCACTATTGCCACCACTATCAGCAACATGCTGCTCTTTGTGATCTCAGGAGCCCCATCCACAGTTTTTGTGGGGGACACGGCATAAACCGTATTTCCAGAGACAACCTTTGCAGTGAACTCATATTTCCCGCTCTTCCAGCCGTCTATCGGTATGTAGTTGTATTTGACCTCGGTTCGTTCCAGGGGAAGATGGGGGAATGAAGAGACCGTGATCGTGTCCGAGGTTGCGCCTGAAACCGTGATCACGATGGATGTGTCCGGCAGTTCCATGTAGACATTCTTAACAACGGCAACGGTGTAAACATAACCAAGTTCCCCGTTATTTTTTGCGGGTAGCGCGTCAAAGACCTCGAAATAAACGCTCCGTATTAACAGTTCAACCTTTTTCTCCTCGTAAGGTTCCAGTTCAAACTCCTCGCTTGCCACCTCCTCTCCAAGCAGATACGTCTTTGCAGTATAGGTTCCGGGAACAACTCGCTTCTCAAACTCTCCGCTTGCGTTTGCCATCTCATAATCGCCGTGGTAGAGCCTGATATGCGCGTTGGAAGCAATGTTTCCCACAGGATCCACTGCGGCAACATTGACCGTTGCATAATCGCCCGCAACCTCAACATTTGCTTCTTGAGCTGCAGATGTGAGGACCTTTATGGGCAGGTCTCCCTCGACCTCATTTATTATCACGATCACCTTTACGGTGTAGTTTCCGGGAACTGCGTCATCATGGGCTTTCAGCGTGATGTATATACTTTCATGAGTATCCGGCTCCAGAAAACAGCTCTCGGAAGACAGACCGATGTCTATGAACTCGGGAGCTTCATATTCCACGTCAACGCGAACACGCTTATCCGCCTTGTTGAACGCAACAACATATATGTCATCGCTCGCGATCTGTTCACCCTGTGCCAGGACGTAATCATGCGAGTAAAACGACCCTGAAATCGCCACGCCACCACTGCATGATGGAACCACCGACAACATCGAGACAAGCAGAATTGTAATGATTAATACACTTTTTTTCTTCATGTTACCACACTTCCCATAATATCACTATCGCCCCATATTATATTGTCTTTTGTAGTTTAAAAGCTTTCGCGCAATTGCCGGGGTGCGGACCCTTGGTGCAAAAAAAGTAGGGGGCTGGGAAGCGCGAGCCCCACGCCCCCCAATCGTTGTTCAGACGTTGGCTATCTGTATGGTGTATGTTCCATTGTATGTGCCGGGAAGCAACCCGGATTCTGCGACACTCACCCACTGGTATATGCTATGGCAAACCCCGTCTTCGGTTGGTGTGGGACCCTCTCTGTTGTACAAGCCCTGTATATATGTGTCGCCAAATTCGCTCTCTACGAAACTGCAGTCACTCAAATTGTTTGCAGCACTGTTCTTCAGCGCAAATTCCCCTGCCTGGAGCGGGTATGGATACGAGTTGTTGAGTGTTGCCACAGATTCAGTGCTGCACCATGTTGCGGACGATTTACTCTGGAGCTTGTAGTTGCCGTTCACAACCACGCTAACATCCACGCCACCGTCACTGGTGGGGCTGCTGGTGCTGACTTGTCTCTCTTCACCCATATCTATGCCTCCGAAACTGTAGGAGGTGTCTGTGGATTCTATCTCTCCACGCCAGTTCATGTTCTTGCCGTTTTCCGTATTAGATCCGGTTTGTTGTGCTTCATCGGTAGCTGTGACATGGACCTCCCAGATGCCGGTTCCCGCTCTTGCCACAACACCTGGCGAGAAGTGTAAAACCCATGTTCCCGACGTGCCTGAAAAGGTTGTTGGCGCACTGCACGCACCGGTGTTTATGCTCCATGAGCCAACAGGTCCCGCTTGGGTCCACTCGCCTGATGCGGTCCACCTATAGGTTGCCATGTCTGTTGCGCTGTTGTCTCCGGTTGTTTCGGTTGTTCTGATCACAACATTGAGTTGGGTCAGGTCATCCAGGGTGTTTGCATCACACACCCCCACAACCACGGCATACTCAACTGTTGGGTCCATCGAACTTACCGGGGTTGATTCATCGTCTGCACTGCACAGGATAACAGAGCTCACCACCGGCGCAGCACTTTCCAGTATGAATGTGCCTGTTGATGCTGCACCCTCGCCTGATTGTGATGACGAAGACGACATGTCTTGCTCGCTGCCAATGCTGCTATCAGGCTCAGGCTCAGAATAACCAAGCGCACCATCATAAATCATGATCTCATCGATTGTGCCACTGAAACCATCGCCGATTATCAGATCACTCCCTGCAAAGTCAAACGGGATATCCGGAATCATGCGTTCTGAAGAGAGCGTGCCATCAATATACATCTCCGCAACACCGTCTACCCGGTTCAGAGTGACTGTGACATGGTGAAACGACCCATCAGTCAGGGTGGTTGATGACCTGAGAGTGCCGTTTAAGAAATCTACCTGTCCCCTGACAAGAGAGAGACTCAAGCCCGCAACCCCGGGAGAATCGCTCAGTGAATTCGCTGTCAGAGGGCTGGATATCATGTCCGCGGTGTATGTCTTTGATCCAACATCATCTTCCACCATCCCATTTACAAACCGACCGCTTAACTTCTTATTAGTTTCATCCACTGTGTAGCTCATCTGGGCGCCCAGGTTCCACTTCACACCGTCAGCAAGGATAAAAGTGGTTGACGCAAAGTTGTTTGAATCCGCATAGCTACACCCCTTCAACCCCAGAACACGAGCTGCGATGTAGTCGTAAACACTCTTATCATTGTCCAGAGGATCGCCATACGAGTGTGCCAGTGTCGTATCCAGCACGCCGTTGTCTTGCAGATACTCCCATTTGGCAATGTTATTAGTCCAGTTATACGGGTTGTTATCAGCAGGTCTATTAAAGAAATCGACATAACCATAGGTTGGACCGGATGTGAAGGTGCTCATGAAGCTCTCCCATAAGTAATAGTCACTCCCGCAATGAACCGCATAATACCTCACACCATTTGCAATCGTCTTCTTCCCATTTGAACGTACATGATTATTTATCCGGGTCAAACGCGCATCAAAATCGGATTTACGGTCGTGCCCATAATAACTCGGATCGACCTCGTCCCAGAAGAAGCCATCCACATACGAACAATGTGCATCAATTGAGTCGGTGATGCCCTGCTCCCATGCGTCTTTGTCCGAGGAATCCTGGTACGTGCTGCCAATAGCTATGTAATAATAGACGTCAACACCAGCACCACGCACGTTCTGTATTTCAGCCTGATTATCATCATGGATTATGATCAGTTCCAGCCCGGATTCTGCCCAGTTCACACTCGAAACGTTGAGCCAGCCATAGTACGTGCTGAACTTGAACGTATCCGAATCAGGCATCGATAACCTATCCGCAGCCGTTGTTTGCAGTTCAAAGGTCATGTCTGCGTCAACCAAACCGTTTGTTGTCCATGTGGGGATGGAAGAATCATAGTACCATGCTTCTCCATCCAAATAATCAGCGGGATGACCCGCAGTCCAATAGTAATCCCAGCCGCCGGAAGCATCCGGACTTCCCAGTACCAGCCAGTAGGTAGTTTCCCCTGCAAGAGCACAATCAAAGCTTGCATCATGCCATGCAAAAGAGTCGCCAATACCACCATCTGAGATGTTGTATGTGGCGATCTCCGTTCCCGGCTGAGTGCCCCCGTCTGCGCAGATCGTTACCTTCACATCTCCCGTGATATAGGGGGCGGCTTTTTTGATGTTAACCCTTGCTGTTGTGAGTGTCGAGTCAGCAGCCAATTTGAATGTCTGAGCCCGTTTGTAACCCGCACCAAATGCGGGCCACTCGACATTTAGCATGTTCTGCTCCAGTCCACCCAGACCGACACTAACAGTCCCCTTCCCGATAACAGACTGCTCAGCAGAACTTGAAGACTTAACCCACGCATCAAGCGTGATCTCGTCGGTGATCTGCAGGCTATAATCATTACCGCAATTCACATAATCGCGGGTTCCATCAAAACCCAGAGCGCTGTTGAACCGACCACCCGCAGTCCACGCTGCATCATGGATAGTACCGTTATTACCGTTTCCTGAAGTATCGCCCGCTGTCAGACCGGAATTCTCATCCAGACAATAGCTTGCTTTGAGCGCATCAGCCGCTCTATTGAATGTATCATGTTTGTTGCTCTGCGAGCTTGCGTTCGGGTTGCCATAATAGAGGTAGATGGTTGTCCCGCTACCCGGGATCAACTGAACCTTCACCCATATCTTTGTTGAACCTGTGTTCGCCCCGCTCTCAACCCAGTAACTAAGAAGCGTGAACCCATCCGACGCAGTGAACCGTATATCCCCACAGTCAGACTCCATCTTCCCCGCTGCAACCAGCCCCGCAGTATCAACATCAACAAGCACCGGATAACCCGAGACCTCCGAACCTGATCCCGTAATAGTTACCGGCGCCCTGTACGACCACCCCGAAAGATCTGCGCTGACGGGTGTCGTGAAAACGATGAGTAGTGCGAGTGTCAGTAGTAATACTAATAGTGACGAATTGAAATGTGTTGTTGGTTTTATCATTTGCACTCCCGTGGTTTTAAATTGTTATCTGGTCCCCACAATCCAAAAAATGGGAAGAAAGGGGAAAATATGAGTTTCCCCAATTGTACTCAGACATTGAGTATCTGCACGTAGTATGTTCCCTGGTATTCGTCAGGAAGCAGTCCGGTGGATGCAACACTTAACCACTGGTATATACCCCTGTTCTCTCCTGCTTCGGCAGTTGGACCCACTTCATCGCTGAAGTCATTTATCAGATAGTAGCCGAGACCACCCTCGACTTGCACGCACCCACCATCGGCAAACGTAGCGTTCTTTCCGTTCCTCAATTGGATATCACTACTGTTGAGTGCCTCTGGATTGACTGTTGCAATATCTCCGGTAGTATTACCGACCCAGGTTGCATCTGATTTACTATAGAGCTTGAAGTCCCCGTTTGCTGTCACGTTGACGTCTACATCCTGGTCATCACCGATGATTGGGAGCTCTAATGCTCCGAGAGCGACACCACCGAATGAATATGACGTGTCCGCAGCAGATATCTCTGCATAGAAGTTCATGGGAATGCCGAGTTTTGTGGCGGTACCCGTACCCTCCCCGTCATCAGCTGTGACTGTTAGGTCCCAATTAGCCTCGCTTGTTGCTGCTTCACTCAGCTTGAAGTTGACATACCAGTCGTCTGACATCGCAGTCATGTCAGATGGCACAACTCCGGATTCATAGGTCCATTGTGTGTCTGTTGGACCAATCAATGCCCAGCCCGAATTATTCGTCCACTGATATGTTGCGTTGTAGCTCACATCAGTAGTAGTGCCTGCGTAACCCTGTGCCTTGATCACAACAGTGATCGCATCTATGTCAGCGATTGTGTTAACGTCACCGGCAGTGATCTTCACTGCAAATTCGGTTGTCGGTGTCAAGTCTGCGACTGTAGCGTTATGTTCTGCGTCGTATAGCTCAACCCCGGTCACTGTTGGTGCTGCGCTTCCCAGATCGAAACTGCCTGTTGACGAACCGTCTGTAGCTGCCATGGCTGTCGCAGCGAGGATCGCTACGAACATTGTTGCAATGGATACGTGTGTGAGTATCCCCATCTTTGTTGTTTGTTGTTTCATTATATCTCACCTTCCAGTATTGTTGTTGTGCACATTTCCCCACACGTTTCCGGTGTGTGTATGCATAATTTAGTATCGGTTAGTATAGTACTTAAATGTTTTGTCATTATAATCAACATTATAATAGCAAATTAGCAGCAAAATTGTGCCGCCGGAATTACAGAAACGCTATGCATGGGCGCAATCATGATTTTACACAAACAACCAAAACCAATATTAGAAGGTGCGATTAACCGATTTATTTGGCACTGTGTCTCTTGCAGCAATCCCGGTGCGCAAAAGAATCCGCATGCAACCTGCAACAGCACTCTCGCACAAGCCACGAAAACTCGATCGGAATTACACAGCCCCGGTACCGACGTTGTTTTGAGCCAGTATGATCTGTAATATCCCCGATTCTAATGGGTTCTATGGTTCTCAAAAGATGCCGAATGGGATGGGGTTTTCCAATCTTTGCACCCTCACGTCATCGCGTTGTATTCTCTGGTAAAGTGTGTGGGACAATGGACAAACCATCATGAATCCACACGGGTCGGGTTATGAAAGTACAAGCTACCATAGTTCATCACAACTCTTTTCGATAAACCGGAACATTTAAGTACAAACACTTACATGTAATGAAGTGTATTTGCCGATACATCGACAAACAATAACAATAAATGGATGACTATGCCGTGAAAACCAAAACACACAGAACAGTAAGCACCTTGCTGGCGCTCCTGATGATGATTGTCAGCGCAGCAGCTCCGCCCGCGGCAGCAACAACACCGATAGCAGCACCGATAGAGATAGCGCCACCGGAGGAAGTACCAGACATATCTGATATAGACATAACAAAGCTTCGGATCAGCCCACAACACACGGGCATGGATTTAATGCCTGGCGAGAGCGACAAAATCACCATAACAGTGAAACCCCCGAACAACAAGACCGTATCGGTGAACCCAACAATCAAGGATCAGCCATACAGCGAGTACATATTCAAGGAGAAGTGGATCACCATAACACATGGATCCGCAGAACTTAAAGCGGACGCTGGCACTCCGACTGCAAGAAGAATCCTTCCGGAGACCACAGCAGAGTTCTATGCAGAGAAGACGTGCCTGAGCGGGACCTGGGCGGATGCATCAGTCTCCGCACTTGTTGATATGAAGACTGGAAGCGTGGTTAAGACGTGGGGCGGGGGCGGATGAAAAACAAAACAAGACTGAAGATACTGAAACTATCCTGCGCATACGGCGGCGTGCTCAGCCTGATCCTTGTTGGTCTGTACGTCTTCTCTCTGGTCGCATTTCCTGGCACCGTGAGATACATGTCATGTCAAATCATTCTGCTGCCGGCAGGGATCGTCTCAGTCACCGTCTTCTCATATATGCAGCTCCGTTATGCGAGTGAGAACCCGGAAGAATTCACATGCCCAATCCTCCCCGGAACCCTCATAACTACGATCTGCCTTGCATCCGGCATGATCTTCATCTACCCTCTATTGTTATGCATATCCCGGGGAGACATGTTTAGTGTGGTCACCAGGTTCCTGTACTTCATACCCGAGTACATCAGCCTGGTTCTCGGCATCCTCTCCGCGTATGCGGTGCTCCACGGCAACAGAAGACCTCCGGAGAATATTCCACCGTGGAAGGTCAGGGGGCTGCAACTGAGCACAGTGATTCTCGCTGCAGGAATCGTTGTTTCCGGAATATCCCTATCATCAGGTAGTATTGGAGACACCTGGATGATGTATGAACTCACAATCGACACATCGGAAGAAACCACGCTTTTCGTGCCACTTCCCGTTGATGAGTCAGGTAATGTGACTATGGGACTCATAGATGAGCTGGAAGTAATCGAGGGCGACGCCACATGGGATATTGTGGATACCGACCACGGAAAAGCGCTGGAGGTTCGCACCAGCACAGGATGCGTACTCTCTGCCCAGCAGGAATGCGGGGAAAAAGGCGGGGATGAGGGGCGCAAATGGGTGTACAGCCACAATATCAGCATGCTGTCCGGGGTGGACCGGGCAGATTATGAAGCATGGTTCTTCTCCTCGAATGCTAATACAACCATATACCTGGAACTATCAATGGACACGGATCTGGGCGTCGTGTTGAGCTACCGTTGCGACGATACGCCTTTAGGCGAAGGGTGGCAGACGCACTCCTGCGACACCACCCATCTCAGTTGTGTTTGCGTTGGACAATACAATAGTAAGCAAAGGGCGGCAGACGGTTGAACCGGAACGATTCAGGAGGTGCCATGACCAAATTAAGAGATGTGCTCATGATCGGAATCATTCTCGTGGCAGCACTGGCAACGTCCGCCGGTCTGGATGGTGCAACCGACCCCAAGGAAGCAGTACCTGTGGTAGCCGCTCCCGAAAGGGAACCCCGTCCGGTCAAGGTGTAGGCAGTGCCAGTGCATACCCCCCATATAACCGCATTGTCAAACACCTCTGCCGATGAAAGGAGTCCGGTATGGAGCCCGGACGGGCGCAGGATATTCTTCAAATCAGATGACCGGACATGCGTCTGCGACCCGGATGGCAGCCACAGGGAAGAGCTATCAGAGATCGGGCGGCACCCACTGATCATGGATCCTGAGATGAAACAGGTTTTTTACGAAAACAGGACCCCTGACGAGGACCAGGTGACATATCAGGCGCATGTAATGGATATCGATGGTAACAACCAGAAGAAGATCGCCGAACTCACCATAGATAATGAGTACGTTGACGACGGCGGCTACATCGGGTGTACCAGAATGTTAGCGTACGACATGCACTCATGGAGTCCTGACCGAACAGAAATATTCGTAACAAAGCTGGAAGAGACCGGATACACATGGACATGGAGCAAAGACACTGAAAAATGGGCGCGATACAGAGCCGGAACCGAGCCTGCCATAACCGTTCTGGACGTGAAGGGTTGGGAGAACCAGAGGTTGATTGCAAAAGAACATCTGAAAACAGCGTGGGTATGGAATCTGACAGAGAATAAGTTGAGATTTGTTGGTAATGTGAGTTATGGCATCGTGCACGGCACCAGCAGACCGGTCTGGAGTCCTGATGGCAACTATGTGGCTCTGTCATGCTCTGATCTTTCAGAGAGCGGAGCGACCAGCCAGGTCTTTGTGATAAACATGGAGACCGGAGAAAGCAAGAGATTGACTTCATTCATTGGCATCAGTGCTGCGCCTGATTGGAGTTCTGATGGTCATGATATTCAGAAAAGATTATTCCATGCAACACGTGATTGTTCCAACGCCTATAAAAAGGGAAAAAGATCCTTTGCTGTGCTTGAAAAGTTATCCCCAAATGAACTGGAATCGCATCTTGTAAGCTTTGTTCGCGTCAAACGGATTTTAGAAAACAGATCACTGTAATATAATAGCAATAAGTAACCGGGGTGAAATTAAACGACCAATCGAAGCATCAACGCTGACTTCTGAAGCTTATCAGACCCCGGATAATTTAACAGATGAGTCTCTGCCTATCATGATTTCGGATCGGCTAACCGAAGAAGAAAAATTGGTTGTGCGGATTGCGCTTGAAAATACGACTGTGCAGGAGAGGATGAATGGAAAAGAAATTAATGTAAGCTCGGTACGCATGGTCCTTGGTGGTGGGACCGATGCGCATGGGAAATAAAGACTGGGCAAGTATTATGATGATAATCTCATTAGTTGATCCGGAATAGAGGAAGGTTGCACGCATCCTGAAAAACACATTTATTCTGGATGTGGACTTTGGGGGTTGGTTTGTTCATGTCCGGTTATTTGGTTTTGTTCCGGGCATGGAATTTATATGTGGTCTGGAGTATGTGACTGTCGCCGAAAATCAGCATCATCCTCTGATTGCGGTCATCACAGCGTCGGGGTCGAGTGCATACTGCTGAACAATCTGGGATATTTCCTTGTAGTTATTAATGTTTTTTTCAGCCATGTACTCAAGGATCTCTTTGCGTTCGGATAGTGCGCTCATCAGTTGATTCTTTGTCCAGCCGCGATCATCCATAATCTTGTCCAACACGTATGAGTTGCCTGAGTACTCGAATGTGTCGCTCGCAGGATCCCATGTGTACAGGTCATTGATCCTTACGCCGCCGGTTCTCTGGTCAAGCCCGGTGATCTCAAGAAGCGTCTTTGTTCTTCTGACGCGCTCGCTTCCGATGTAGGTTTGCATCTGGATGCACACGATGTTCAGTGCTTGAAGCATGGCGTGCGGCACGTTAATTGGCTCGCCCTGTAATCGGTTAAGGAGGGTCTCGATGTCTGAGGCATGCATTGTTGAGTATGTGGTGTGTCCTGTGGACATTGCCTGGAATAGTGTGAGTGCTTCTGCGCCGCGCACCTCTCCTACAAGGATGTATTCGGGGCGCTGCCTGAGTGCGGCTTTAAGCAGTTCGAACATGCTGATCTCGCCCACGCCTTCATGAGCGATGATTGCTTCACGGGTTACGCCCGCGATCCAGTTTTCGTGGTGCAGGGTTAGTTCTCTTGTGTCCTCGATCGAGACGACCTTGGCTATTGGCGGTATAAACATGGAGACTGCGTTTAATGCGGAGGTCTTCCCGGATGCTGTGCCGCCTGCAAGGACCATGCTCATGTTGTTTTCGATTGCAAGCCACAGATAGGCGAGCATCTCGCTTGAACACGTCTTGAAGTTGAGCATGTCAATGGGGGTGAACGGGTCTTCCTTAAACCGTCGAATTGTAAATGAGCTGCCTCTGGTGGTTACTTCTTTGCCAAGCGTTGCCTGGAGCCGTGATCCGTCCGGAAGGGTTGCGTTAACCATTGGGCTGCCTATTGAGATGTGTTTGCTGCCGCGCTGCACGAGCTGGATCACAAACGAGTTTAAGTATTCTTCGCCGAACGTCACATTTGTCTCGATGTTTTTATGCACGTTATGATAGATGAATACCGGGATGCCAATGCCATCACAGGATATATCCTCAATATGAGAATCTCTAAGCATTGCATCCAGCTTTCCATAACCAATATAATTCCTCTCAAGAAAATGCAGGATCTTGTGTACGGAACGCGGGTTTAAGTCCATTGAGTAATAGCCAAGCAGTTCCAGTGATTTTCTTCGTAAAACACGGCTTTTGATAACATCAATGTCGGGTTGCCCGCCATTCTGCCCATTGTCCCGCTCCTGCTTCTCGAAATGTTCAGCGCCATCCCCATCAATCTCAATGGTGCCATCGCCATTGCCTGCACCACCACTCTCACGGTTACCGCCTGCACTACCACTGTCACGGTCACGGTCACTGATATCATGGTTATCCCCCTCGGTGACACCAACGCCATTATCACCACCCTCACCACCCTCGCCATCATCACTACCATCACTACCATCACCACTCACGTCGACAGCCGGTTCGCCAAACTCTTCAGCAACCTGCCCACCGGTGGTAGCCCCCCCAAGATCAATGTCATCGAGCGTTAGCACATCAGAAAGATCCTCGTACAACCGCCCGAGCAACCGCATCTCAAATGGTGTTAGCACGGGCTCAAGCACATGATACACCGGAACTTTCTTCGCGGTATCGTAGAGAACCTGCACAAGCTCGTAAGGCTCATCCACCCAGTACCGGTCAATCTCAGTGTACCCATCAGGGACCCTGTCATCGACAAGGTCACCATGTATCTCCTGATCGTACGCTTCAAGATCATACGCAACCTCTTTTGTGCTGATGATCTCTCGTATTTGCTCTACAAGTTCACTACTCCCCATAGTTAACAAATGTACGGTATATGTAAAAAGCTTTTTGTATGTTACACACCGACTAATACTTGGGAGCGAATCTGTACATGGGGACGATGGATAATACGCAACCCGGCACAATGCCAACCGGGATCATCTCACTGGACTCCGTACTGAAAGGTGGTTTTCCAGCAGGGTCGTTTGTTTTGCTGATTGGTGAGATCGGCGCTGGAAACACGGACTTCGCCTACACATCAGTACTATCACTGCTGGAAATACAACAAAATGGATATCCCACGGATTCTTTTAGAAACACTGTGCTTCCAGACAAGATATGTTACATGTCACTCACGAGAAACTGGGAAGATGTACATGACGAGATATCACGGTGTTTCCCTGAGGATTTATGTGCCATATCGGACAGAATAGAATTTAAAGACTTTTCAGATGAATATTTCAGTAAGTCATCGATACCAACCGGGTGGATAAACGACTCCCCAGTATCTTTTAATTCTTTAAAGGAGATGAAATACGAAAAAGATTTGATTAATGGCATGGTGGTGTATCTGGATGAGAACGCCCCAAACAGCGCAATTGTCATCGATTCAATAACCGCGCTCGCGGAGTACTGCGCAAGTCCAAGCAATTCCACGGAATGGTCTGATGTGATATCCTTTTTCCGCGGTCTTCAGAGAGTAGCAAAGAAATGGAACGGGATGGTGTACGCGCTGCTCACAACAGATATCGTTGATAAGCAACAGCAGGAGCAGATCGCAGACTGTGCTGACGGAGTCCTTATATTCGAATGGGACGACTTCGGCGCATCTAAACGACAGCGAGTAATGCATGTCAAGAAATTCAGGGGGCTTCTGCCACAACTAGAGATGGCGAATCTTGTGAAATTCGAGACCTCGGTCACAACAGACTATGGTTTTGCAATATCAAAGGTCAAACAGGTTGGATGGCACGCATAATGAATGCTGCATGGACCATTGATGAATAATGGGTGATGGGTGATGGATACGAATGGATCGAATTAAAACCGGTGTAAAGGGGCTGGACGATAGAATGCAGGGGGGAATTCCGAAGAACAGCACCATAGCAGTTATAGGAACATTCGGAACTGGAAAGTCCACACTCGGAATGCAGTTTCTCTATGAGGGGCTGAAAAATGGGGAGAACAGCATATTCATCAGCCTTGACGATGACGAAGACAACCTGATGGCTACTGCCAATGAATTCGGATGGGATTTTGAGAAATATATCCGGGAAGAAACCTTGTTGCTGATGAAATTAAGCGCGATCGATATTAAGACCTCACTCCTCCGGATACGAAGCGAACTTCCAAGGCTCTTTAAGGCATTTGGTACAAAACGATGCGTGTTCGACTCAATAACACTCTTTGAACTGCTGTTCAAGGACGAAAACGAACGAAGACTGATTGTATACGACCTTACCCAGATCATAAAATCAAGCGGAGCAACATCCATAATCACATCAGAAACCGACAAAACAAACACACACGCATCACGATTCGGGATGATCGAATACGTAACAGACGGCGTCTTGTTTATGAACTACCACCGATGTGAAAATGAAAGAACTGTTAAATTATCAATCGAGATCACAAAGATGCGGAGAACAAAACACTCAAGAGACATCAGGACTTATGAGATCAATGACCACGGGCTGGAGGTCATCACATGAGTCGTGAGGGAACTTGCCGGATGTTTTCTGACAACACCGCAATCTCCACCGTTGTAAGCTTCATACTGATCATCGGGCTGCTTGTAACGGTCATTGCGTTTGTTAAAGTGCAGTATGTTCCGTTGTGGACAGAGGATGCCGAGGCACGACATGCGCGTGAGGTCTTCATTGATTTCTCAGCAATTCCCGGTAACATCGATAACCTTGTGCTTGCCAACGGCAGCATAACCATGAGCCAGCAGAGAATCAAGCTTGGCAGCAGCGGAACCCCGATCGTGGCTCCAGGAATGTCTTATGGCACGCTTGGCATTGTGCCGGAAGATGGGAGCTTCACAGTGACTGCGGCTGTCCGGAACGTGGATATCAGCAGAAACACCACAGCCGGCAATCTCACAAAAGGGTGTGTGAACATCACCAATGTGTCCAGTGTGTCATCATTTTATATTTATATTGGTGTGTTCAAACACAATGGTGAGTCACTGTCAGATGGATCTCTGTATATTGATATTATGCATCAGGGAAACCGGAGCGGGAGGGCAGAGATCACGACCACAAACGACACGCATCTTAACATATCCGTCCGGAACAGCGATAACTTCAACGTAATCGATGATTTGCATATAAATGCGGACGGTTCGGATATCCTTAATTACACGATAGATCTTCTGAATCCACGTTACGGGTTCTGCAAGGTCTTGGGCGATGCGGATGTCCCGTACAATCTTACGATAACGAACAGCACATCACTGAATGGTAGCCATATTTATTATATTATAAGTTATAATGAATATAATAGAACCATGGAGCAATACACAAAAACCACAAACGGCACCATAATATACGAATCAATGAACCGACATTTCATCAACCAGCAGTTCATCTACCAGAACGGCGCAGTATTCCTCTGCCAGCCACCGAGTGTGAGCATGAGGGTTGCACCAGGCATCACAATTGATAATGTGAAAAATTATACGCGTGTGATGATACCAATGGTCTCTCTTGGCACCGGCAGATACCGAACCACAATGATTTCCGGGAGCGGAGTTGAGGAACTGCAACTGGAGCTTAATCACACGAACCGCAGCTCATTTGCAGACTTCAACAACACTGATAATGTGTCCATCCGGATCGAGCCACCGGAGGGAACCCCGGAGTTCCGCAACAATTATCTACATGAATGGGCAGATTACTTTGATGCGGCAGTGAACGGGACCAGGGTTGATGCGAAACCAGTGCCGGGGGACAATAATTCTAGCATCACAATAACACTCACCGGAAACATCCACCTGGAGATCAGGGACCTGGATGTCGAAGGCAGAATCAGCAACATCATATAAGCGGGAGTTAGGGGGAACATGACGAAACAAACAACAA
>RXIK01000143.1 GCA_004211975.1 Methanosarcinales archaeon
ATCGAAGATGGCGAATTTCCCCTGGACATTGCCGGATTCCTCGAACCTTCCCGGTTTTTTGCTTTTAATTATCACCGAATCGGAATTGGTGCAGGCATCCCCGAATGTATACCACTCCGGGTCATCAGGATGCGCCTCTGTTTCCCTCCTGGCAAAATACGTGTCGGTCTTTCCAATAGGCTCATCAGTATCGCTGGCATTGAGTAATCGTTCGCAGATAGCCTTATTTGTGAAGATGAACCTGCCCCCGGCATCTTTTGCCCAGATAAGATCGGGTAGATTGTCACACATCAACCGGACCATCGAATACAGGTTTTTGTACTGACTCTGGCTCTCGCGTATCACATCCTCTATGTGTTTGCGCTCAACAATCTCCTGTTGGAGTTGCTCGTTTGCTTGTGTGAGTTCGGTTGTGCGGATATTCACAAGCTCCTCGAGATGTTCCCGGTACCGGGCGAGTTCTTCCTCAGCAGTTTTTCGCCCACTGATGTCCCGCATTATCGCAATCAAGCGATCTTCGCCCTCGATTACGACGCGTTTTAAGTTTACCTCGGTCCAGAACAGTTTGCCTGACACGTCCTTTGCCATCCATTCAAAGAGTTGGGGTCCTTTTGATGCTTTTCTGATCCATTGCATTGCATCTTTCTGTGTGTATGGCGGCTTGCCCGCGCTGAAGTCGCTCACGCTGAGATGTCGAGCCCCCTCCCGCGTGCAGCCACACATCTCACACATCTTCTGATTGGAATCGATGATGTCGCCGTTCTCTATGTGATGCACAAATATGGCGTCGTTTGCCGCATCAAATATGGTGCGGTAATTCTCCTCTGATTGTCGTAGCGCAGCCTCGGCAGCCCTGTGTGCGTCCGCAGTCTCCATGCCGTGTAGGGCAAGCGCTATGTCAGAAGCCGCCTCCTTTAAGAGTTCCTTCTCATCGTTGTCAGAAGCAACACCAGGTGCAAGCGATATGGCAAGCAATCCAAAGAGCCTGCTATCGTGCTCGGAACGAACGATTAAAGCGTCTCTTCCGTCGCATCCACTCTTGAAGAAACATTCTTCACATGCCATGGATATGCCGGTTATCATGCCACCTCGGTCTGCGCGAGCAAGTGCTTTTCTTAGGCAGGGTGGATGGTTGCCTGCCATTACCTCTTCGCAGAAACCGGATACGCCATCCCCGAATCCTGAACCCACGACCGCGGCAAAGTTGCCTGCATCTCGCATTAACCCAAACCACACGGCTTCGTAGCCCCGTGTCTCGAGCAGGATGTCGCAGGCTCTCTTGATGAGACGGTCCCGGTCTTTTTCAACCACGATCAACTGGTTAATATCTCTGATGGCTCGAAGGACGCTGTTTAAGTGTGTTATGCGCGCTTGTGCCTCTTTGCGATCGATTGAGTGGCGCAATGAGCGTGCCAGTGAGTTACTATCCACCTGGTCCTTGGCGAGATAGTCCTGCGCACCGTCTCTCACCGCCATGTTTGCAACTGCAGTATCATCAAAGCCGGTTAGCACTATGATCGGCACTTCCGGTGCCTGGTCACGCACGCTCATAAAAGTTTCCAGTCCCTGACTGTCAGGTAGTCCGAGGTCTACCAGGACCGTGTCGATGCCACCCTCTGCCAGCCGCTCCAGCCCTGAGGAGAGTCGTTCTCTGTGCTCTATTTTGAATGAATGCCCGTTTGCCTCTGACAGCATCTCCCGGATCAGGCGGAGATCGCCGGGATCATCCTCAATTATCAGGACATTGATTGGTTTATCTATTTTTTTCAAGTTTGTACTCCCCCTTTCACAGGAATCGTGAAGTAGAATGTCGTCCCTTTGCCCTGCTCTGATTCCACCCACATCCTGCCGTCGTGTCGCTCCACGATCTTTTTGCAAACTGAAAGTCCGATGCCGGTTCCTGAATACTCGTCAATGCCATGCAGACGCTGGAATATCACAAAGATGCGCTTAAAGAATTTAGGATCGATCCCGATTCCATTGTCCGCGACCGAGAAAAGCCAGTTGCCATCTTTTTGCTCTGCTGCGATATGAACACGCGGCGCAGCCCCATCATGGAACTTAATAGCATTACTGATCAGGTTCTGAAACAACTGAACCAGTTGCGTGTCGTCCGCCGCAACTGTCGGCAGCGCATCGTGAGTTACCACCGCACCACTATCACTGATTGTCACTTTTAGATTGGAGAGTGCCTGTTCAAGCACGTCCTCACATTTTGTTGGCTCAAACGGCTTGCAGTGTGTCCCGACACGCGAATAAACCAGTAAATCATGAATCAGCGTCTGCATCCGCTTTACCCCGTCTACGGCGAACCCGATGAAATCGTCAGCATCAGAGTCGAGCTTGCCCTTGTACCGCCGCGACAAAAGCTGCATGTAGCTTGATACCATGCGCAGCGGCTCCTGCAGGTCATGGGACGCTACATACGCGAACTGCTCAAGTTCCTTGTTGCTGCGTTCCAGAGCGGTGGCACGTTCCTGCAGTTCTTTCTCCGCAGCCTTGCGTTCACTGATTTCACGCGCAACCACCAGCAGACGGTTATGCCCCCCAACAACCGCACTTCTTATACTCACTTCCACCCAGAACAGATGTCCTGATTTGTGCTTAGCTCTCCATTCAAAGACCTGTGGTTCCTCGGCTGCTGCCTTCTTCATCCACCGGGTAGCGTCTTCCTGATCGTACGGCGCTTCGCCCATGCTTATAGTCTGCACGCCCTGTCTGCGGAGTTCCTCGCGGGGATATCCGTACATGTCACACGCGGTGTTGTTGATGTCAAGAATTGCTCCGGTCTCTATGTCATGTATAAGGACCGCATCATTGATTGAATCAAAAATCGTCCGGAACCGAGCCTCGCTCGCCCGGAGTTCGTCCTCCGCGGCATTGCGCCTTGACCGATTCACAAGAAGGGTGATGATAATAAACACTTGAAAGACTATAACTATAATTGCACCCCAAATCAACATCTTGTTCTCGCCATAGAACGAATAAGGTTTATTGACGATAATACTGTCTTTGGGCAGGTCAGACTCCTTGATACCCCACCGCTGCATCTGAGTGTAGTCAAACATGGTTTGGGTCTGCGGCTCTGTTATCACAGGAATATCCTGCACCGCTTCCCCTGCGAGGATTCGCTTTGCCAGCTCTGCTGCGACCTGACCATGATAAAAACCACCAAACAGTTTACCGCCAACGATACCATAAGGCAAAACCTGAACGGAATAGCCATACATTGGTCGTGCACTTGCTCCGGATATGCGCGCTGCGGCTTCTCCGTAGGAGTAATACCTTCCCGACTTATCATGATTGTAGGTCCCAAAAAGCACTATGGTATCATCGGATAATTTGCTTACCTCAGCCTCTATCTGCTCCAGGGATAAACTTTCATCAACGCGGGTCATCCTGACATCTTCATAATATTTGAAGTTCTCTTGTATCTGACTCCAGAGATATTCTCCCGTGGGTGTGTTGTCAACAACAAAAACCACCTGTTTGGTCTCCGGATGCAATTTTAAACCAAGATCTATCGTTTCTTTTATCGACTGAAGCTCAATAATCCCTGTAAATTCTTCCGGGTCTACAAGAGCAGGAGCTTTAAGATTATTTACGCCACAGAACACTACGGGCGTACCGGAAAACAGATCCTGATGATACTCACGGAGAAAATTGAATGCATTATCATCAGAAGATATGATCAGATCAAATGTTTGGTTGCTGTATTTATACTTATACAACTCATATAATTTCTCTTTGTACGAACTATCATATTTTGTGGATTTTGAATCCATATATTCTATCCTGAGCTCAATGTCGTTTTCTTCAGGTTTTAAGACGGATTCCACCCCATCTACAATGGCATCAGTCTGAGCGAAACCTTTGTGATACGAATTCAGCACAAGCACATGCTTTACCGGATCTTCCTGCCCGCACGAAAGCTGACCACAGAGTGAGAGGGCAATAAGCAGGGAAATAGCGAGAATTGCTACTGACTTATTCCAAGTATTCATTGTTGTTCCACCCCCCAGGTTCACTCTTCATTCAACCAGCCCCATAATCTCTTCATAAGCCCGTTCTACGGTTATCTTGCCATCCAGCAGCCGCAGGATCTTCTCATTCAGATCATCCTGTAAAAGCCGGTTCTCTTCTCCGAAGATGCAGCCAGAATTCGCGCTGTAATGGACATTTCTCACTCGCAAACTTCTCACCAAACTCTTCACACAAGTTCGATCAAAAACTGACCCCACCCCCGGAGAACATTTCTCACCACACCATAATACCCAGTCATTCTACACCTCATCCCCTCTACGAAGACATGTATCGTCAGCCCCACCCGAAGGGCAGTTTTTACTCGATTCCCCATCCACTCTACAAAGACATGTATCGTCAGCCCCACCCAAAGGGCAGTTTTTACTCGATTCCTCATCCACTCTACAAAGACATGTATCGTTAGCCCCACCCGAAGGGCAGTTTTTACTCGATTCCTCATCCCCTCTACGAAGACATGTATCGTCAGCCCCACCCGAAGGGCAGTTTTTACTCGATTTTTTGTGAAAAAATCGTGTGGGAAGGGTGAAGTAGAACGTTGTTCCCTTGCCCTGCTCTGATTCCACCCACATCTTGCCGCCGTGTCGTTCCACGATCTTTCGGGAGATTGCAAGACCGATTCCAGTGCCGGAATACTCATCTCTGCCGTGCAGACGCTGGAATATGACGAAGATGCGCTCAAAGAACTCTTCCGCAATTCCGATTCCGTTATCAGCAACAACGAATAGCCATTCGCCAGCTTTTTCCTTTTGTTCTGCCGCTATATGAATGTGCGGAGGCTCCTTGCCTTGGAACTTAATAGCGTTACTTAGCAGGTTCTGAAACAACTGAACCAGTTGTGTGTCGTCCGCCGCAATGGTCGGCAGCGTATCGTGAGTTACCACCGCACTACTATCTCTGATTGTCACTTCCAGGTTGGAGAGCACCTGTTCAAGCACGTCCTCGCAGTTTATCGGTTCAAACGGCTTGCCGCGTGTTCCAACACGTGAATAAACCAGTAGGTCCTGGATGAGTGTCTGCATCCGTTTTGCTCCGTCTACGGCGAACCCGATGAAATCATCGGCATCAGAGTCGAGCTTGCCCTTGTATCGCCGCGACAAAAGTTGCATGTAGCTTGATACCATGCGCAGCGGCTCCTGCAGGTCGTGTGATGCAACGTATGCGAATTGCTCGAGTTCGGCGTTGGAGCGCCTGAGATCGGTTACCGTCTGTTTTAATTCTTCTTCTGCGGTTTCACGCCGGGTGATCTGTTCTTCCAGTTCCTCCACTTTATCAAGAACCTTGCCTCGCTCCGCGTCCAGTTGTCGCTTTCGTTCCCCGAGTTCCCCTGCCATATTGTTAAACGCCGATGCAAGGACTCCAAGCTCATCATTCGACCGGATATCCAGCCGGTGTTGCAGGTTTCCTTTGCCAATCTCGGAGGACATGTCAGTCAGTGCCTCAAGCCGGGTTATCACGATTCGTCGTGAGAGGAAGCGGACCAGCAGGAACGAAGCAACCAGACCGTAAGCGTTCAGTAGGAGAATGAAGAACGTGTATTTCTTGATTCTCTCATTTGACCTCTCAAACGAGAGTTCGAGGTGCAGGACTCCAACTACGGTGTCTTCAACAATAATCGGATACAACGAGATGAGTACTGGTGTTTTTTGATGTGTGGTGTAGGTCACCGTGAAACCCCCGAACGCATTCTCGATCAGTTCCGGATCAACCGCGTGTTCAGGGGTGCCTGCAGCATAGATGATGTTTCCGCCCCGTCCGATAAGCTCAGACGATATAACTCGCTCATCGAACACTTTTTCCAGTTTTTCTTTTTGCTGAACGCTCTCAAAACTAAGATCGCCGCTTTCAAGTAAATTAACGTATGAATCGATCCTGTTCAGTACGAGGTCTCGCTCGTTCTGCGTCTTATCCTGTATGGTCAGTGTGCTTAAGACTATCAGAACCACAAGAAAAGGGATCATGGTGAACAGAATTATTTTCCAGCTCAGACTGAGATGCCGCCTGTTTTTCTTGTTCTCATGTTTATGCTTCACTCAACCAGCCCCATAATCTCTTCATAAGCCTGTTCTGCGGTTATCTTGCCGTCCAGTAGCTGCAGGATCTCTTTATTCAGATCATCCTGTAAGAGCTGGTTTTCTTCTCCGAAGATGTAGCCGGCATTTGCGCTGTAGTGGATGTTGCCGCCGTACTGATTCGTGATTTCTGCCTGAAACTGTGCAAACGTATCATTTGCCTGATCTGAGGTGCTGAGATGACCAACCAGTCCGGTTGGGGCTTTTGCGTAGCGCACCCATTTTTCAGCGACAATTGGGGTGCTCCAGAACATGAGAAGTTTGATTGCTTCTTCTTTGTTTGGAGAATCTTTCATTACCGCCCACGTCGGGATAAAACTTCCAGGGTAATAATTCACTTCCTGAAATACTGGTAACTCAGCAGGAACTATCTTTGCCGTTTTTTCTTCGTCTATCCCCATCCAGTGGCTGTACATCCAGATGCCATTCACAAAGAACAGGCATTCATCATCCAATATAAGATGCCTTGTCTTGAAGAAGGTATTATTCTTGTATGATTCTATTAAAGGGTTATATTTACCTAATTCCTCAAAAGCCTGGAAAGTTTTCAGAAGCGCTGCATTTTTCCTCTCGGAACCTATTTTTTCTTTGGCTTCGCTGAAGTTCCCAAGTTCGGATACGAAAAGGTTCCGGAACAATATTTTCATTGTTGTCCGGATTTCCGATTCATAGAAGGGAGCAATAGTTGTGTTATGTTCGTGGTTGTACTCTTCAACCGCTTTAACATACTCCAAAAGATCTTCAAAAGTCATGCCGTATTGTTTTATTTCAATGCCCATTTTTTCGGCAACATCTTTATTATAGAAAATTGACATATAATAGCCTTCAATATAAGGTCCGACTATTATGCCCCCGGTCTGTTCCCTATAAACCGGATCATCCATAATGAACGATTTTTGTGTTTGCCTGAAGCCTTCAACTTCCTCAAAATTTACAATATGTTTTCTGCCCCAGTCCGGATCATCTAACTGCTCTGCAGCGAACTGATATATAAATTGATCAATCCATACAATATCCCACTCAATATTACCTGTTTTTACCATGTTGGCAATGAATTTACCGGTCTCTTCAGGACTGCGCACACCCATTATCTGCCGGGGATATCTGAGATTAACGTCTATATCAGGATTCATCAGCTCAAAATCCTGAGAAACCTCCTGCACAAGAGTCTCCCGACCATATTCAGAAAGCCAGTGCCCCATCCAGTTCACTTCTTTATCCGGACTATGGGCAGCTGTCAAATTAGCATCCGCTCTCCTCTCAATAACTGGTTTTTCTTCAGTTACGCATCCGCTCAAGATAACAACTAATAAAACACAGAAGACAAACACCTTTTTCATGGCGCACATGCTATAATACCCGGTCATTCCACACCCTCCCATCCACAAAGACATGTCTCGTCAGCCCCCGCCCAAAAGGCAGTTTTCACTCGCAAACATCTCACCAAACTTTTCAGGCTCTCTGGTAATTCGCGTTGTAAGTATCTCGTAGATGGATTGTGGGGGTGTAATATTAAGTGCTTAGAGATCACGAATGTCACGAATGAACGAATTTCACGAATACTGAACCGGAATAAATTCGTGTCATTTGTCCATTCGTGTAATTCGTGATAAAAACTGATAGAACCAGATAAAATTCCCGGTAAACTCCTGGAACTAAAGTGTAACGATTTGGATACATGCGCAATCACTTTATAAGCGTCGGTCACTGCAACGCGAGATACCAAAGACCCCAAACTCTTCACAAAAGTTTGATCAAAAACTGACCCCCAACCCCGGAGAACATTTCTCACCACATTATAATACCCAGTCATTCTACACCTCATCCTCTCTACGAAGACCTATATCGTCAGCCCCACCCGAAGGGCAGTTTTCACTCGATTTTTTGTGAAAAAATCGTGTGGGAAGGGTGAAGTAGAACGTCGCCCCCTGCCCGGGCTCTGATTCTACCCACATTCTGCCGCCGTGTCGTTCCACAATTTTCCTGCATACTGCAAGACCGATCCCGGTTCCTGAGTATTCGTCTCTGCCGTGTAGACGTTGGAATATCACAAATATCCGTTTGAAGAACTCGGGATCGATCCCGAGTCCGTTGTCAGCGACCGAGAACTCCCATTCGTCGTCTTTTTGCTCCGCCGCTATGTATACACGCGGCGCATCCTCGCCCTTGAACTTGATTGCGTTGCCGATCAGGTTTTGGAAGAGCTGTGCAAGTTGTGAAGCGTCAGCTGCAACTGTTGGCAGTGGATTGTGAGTAATCACTGCATCACTCTCCTTGATGGCGACCTCCAGGTTCATGAGCACCTGTTTGAGCACGTCTTCGCAGTTGGTTGTTTTAAAGGGTTTGCCACGTGTTCCAACGCGTGAGTAGATCAGTAAATCCTGGATCAGTGTTTGCATGCGGCTTGCGCCGTCCACGGCAAAACCGATGAAATCGTTGGCATCAGAATCAAGCTCATCCTCGTATCGCCGCTTCAGAAGCTGCATATAACTTGTGACCATGCGCAGCGGCTCCTGCAGGTCGTGGGATGCCACATACGCGAACTGCTCGAGTTCTTCATTGGAGCGCAGGAGATCTGCTACTGTTTGCGCAAGCTTCGCCTCAGCTTCCTTCTGCTCTGTGATATCGATGTTATATCCCTGGTAGTGCTGAAAATTACCGTTTTCACTGTATATGGGGACTGCGTGGCTGTGAAATAACCTGTATTCACCTTTGACTCCCTTTAATCGGAAATTGTCATCATATGTCGCCTTACTGTGCAATGCTTCATACCATGTTTTAGCTGTTGCATCTTGGTCATCAGGGTGAACCGCTTCTATCCATCGGTCAATTGTCCGGGGCATAGCAGGGTCATGTCCGGTATAGCGATACCATTCCTTGCTGAGGTGCAGGTACCGTTCCCCGTCAAAAGCCCAGATATGTATTGTGGCATTGTCAAGAACAGAACGCAACTGTTCTTCTGGTTCCTCAAGTGCCCTTTCACCCTCCTGCTGTTTGCGCAGGACGCCTGACGCCACCAGTCCCCCCGCCAGACAAGCAAGGATGAATGCAGTTCTCACATAAAGCACGTATGGCGGGATATCCAGCGCAAGCATGTCAAGAAAAGAACGTTCAGCATAAAATATCAGGGAACCGATAACACTGTCAAGAACCCAGAAAAGAACCCCGAACAGCAAAGATGCACTTATAACATAGCTGGTCTTCATTTGGTTGGTTTTTTCTGTAAGTCTAAGGAATTTTCTGGTGAATCCAAGGTTTAACAACACGTCTACCAGCAATAAAATTATGTACGCAACCACAAACTGCTTGATGACCACAAAAGTTGAGAACTGTAGCGGGATTGTGCTGGCTGCTTCGGCTGCCCAGCTCCACGGTGGTGGATTGAATGTTATTGCCCATCTTGAAAGTGTATAAAGATTTATCGTGCTTAATATCCGGAATGGAACCTCTATGGCGTACGCACTCAACCACCATTCAGGATTGTTTCGTCTTCTGCGCAGGTCCGCGAAGAATCCGTGCCACGCGATCCACAGTGTAAACGGGATCACAACAAACGGCGTGGCGTAACCATTGCTTGGACCCCATATCCACCACATAGACTGGCAGCCACCAGCAATCGCTGCGAGAAGCCCGTATCTCCAGCCCCACGCAAGGGTGATTAACATCGGAAACAGGAGTCCGATTAAGACAGTTGCGGTGTATGGTGGAAAAGGGAAATTGATGGTATGAAAGTTCAGGATAAACCCAAGTAACCCGAAGATAATCGAGACTACGACCTTGTAGGTGGTTATGCCACGGTCATCCGAAGCAGGACTCCTGAAACAACCATTAGCCAGCATCTTCACCCACCCCCGCAGGAATCGTGAAGTAGAACGTTGCCCCCCGGTCCGGCTCTGATTCAACCCATATCCTTCCGCCGTGCCGTTCCACAATCTTCCTGGAGAGTGCAAGACCGATTCCGGTGCCAGAATAATTACTTGCCGGATGTAGTCGCTGGAAGACCTTGAATATCCGGTCAAAGTACTGTGACTCGATCCCAATTCCGTTATCAGCAACCGAGAACTCCCATTCAGCTCCTTTTTGCACTGCTGATATCCGGATGCGCGGTGAATCTTTGCCCCTGAACTTAATTGCGTTTTCGATCAGGTTCTTAAATAACCATGTGAGTTGCGGAGCGCTTGCAACTACCACAGGCAGAGGGTCGTGGGTCACCACCGCACCATTTGTCCTGATTGACTCCCTCAGATCGGTGAGTGACATCTCCAGCGCGTCATCCGAGCGAATCTCTGTAAACCCGCCCCCTCGCGTTCCCACCTGTGAAAGGGTGAGCAGGTCCTCGATCAGCCGGTGCATCTGTTTTGCCCCGTCCACGGCAAACCCTATGAACTCGTCAGCATCGGAATCAAGCCTGCCCTTATAGCGTCGTGACAGCAATTGTACATAGCTTGAGATCATGCGAAGCGGTTCTTGCAGGTCATGGGACGCAACATGCGCAAACTGCGCCAGTTCGGCGTTGGAACGCTTGAGGTCCGCGAGCGTCTGCGCCAGTTTTGCCTCAGATGTTTTTCGTTCGGTGCTATCTCTGGTAGCCCCCTGAAACACGGTCGGATTCCCATCCTCGTCAAACAGCGCCCTGCCGGTTATCTCAACAGGAACCGGCTTGCCGTTTTTATGAATCAACTGAGTTTCAAATGTCACACGGGTCGACCCAGGACCCTTAGCAAGCTCAGTACGTATCACATCTGCCATAAATTCCAGTGATTCAGGAGAGCAGTGTTCAGGTAACAAACTTCCAACCCATTCGTCCTGTGTGAACCCAAACATACCGAGAACGGCATGGTTGACATACGTGAGTTCAAAGTCCTGATTCATCTGCCAGATGCATTCAAGCGAGTTGTCTGCAAGCAAACGATACTTCGCCTCACTCTCTGTAAGCGCATCCTCCGCAACCTTCCGCGCCTCTTCAATCCTCATGCCATGGAGCGCGAACGCCATGTCACCTGCAACCTCTTGCAAGAGTCCCTCCTCCTCATCGTCCAGAGTGATATCAGATGCAAACGATATGCCAAGTAACCCATAAAGCACCCCTGCATGTTCTATGCGGGTGATCGCAGTCGCGCTGCCTGGACACGAGTCCTTGAGCAGGCAGTCTCCACAGTCATGCAGTCGGTCTATGACCCTGACCGCTTCTGATTCTGTTCTGGCTCCTGCGCCCGCTCCTTCCCCGTCCCCTGCCCCCACCAATGTGTTAGCCCCCACACCAGTCAGTTCCCCTGCAAACAGGTCTCCAAAGCAGGGGGTGTGGTTGCCGCGGGTCACAGCTTCGCGGAAACGAGGAACAACTCCTGCAAAACTCGAAGACATGAACCCGGTAGGTTCAATGGACTCATCTCCGTCCGCAGATTCATCAGTACCACCCGGCAAACCAACCCACGCAACATCGTAGCCACGCGCCTCTATCAGGATGTCGCAGGCTTTCTGAAGCATGACGTTTCTGTCCTTCTCAACAACAATCAACTGGTTCACGTTTCGGATGGCTTTAAGCACGCTGTTCAGGTGCTCAATGTATGCCTCCGCACGTTTTCGCTCGGCAACCTCACGTTTAAGTTCCCGATTCGCCCTTCTGAGCTCGGTGGTGCGCCCGGCAACCAGTTCCTCAAGACGATCACGATATCGCTCCAGTTCCTTTTCCGCCCTTTTGCGTTCGGTGACATCCTTCATAACGGCACAGTACTTTCGCTCCCCCCCGATGTCCATATCCGTATGGCTAATAAGCAGTGATCGAACCGTGCCGTCCTTCCTTACGATATCAACCTCATAAGGTGCACCCTCACCTCGCTGAACCGCACCCCACTGCTGGAATGCGAACCTG
Source organism: Methanosarcinales archaeon (assembly GCA_004211975.1). Taxonomy (GTDB): domain Archaea; phylum Halobacteriota; class Methanosarcinia; order Methanosarcinales; family Methanogasteraceae; genus Methanogaster_D. Next base: position 11,986 of record RXIK01000143.1, read on the forward strand.
TTAAAGTCGGGGTGCATCACCTTCATGAACGTCTGCCCGATGAGGTCACTTCTCAGCCATCCAAAGGTCTTAAAAGCCGCATCATTGCCAAACTCGAAGTTTCCACCAGCATCAAGAACAAATATCCCGTCATGGGATGTTTCAATGATAGCACCAAGATACTCACCATAGTGCATCGCCGCCTCTGCCCCAATAATCTCCTTGCTACGCTTCCTTGCGAAGATGTCTGCGGCAGTGTATGTGCAGAGAAGCCACACCATAAACAAAGATAGTGCGCCAAGCACACGGGCGACACTCTGAAACTCAGGAGCCCACGAGCCCCACACATACCACTCACCCACAAAGAAGAGAGCCACCGTGCACCCCATGATAACTGCGTTTGTATAAATGTAATCGTAGCGCGGGTCCGCTTCGCCCTCGGGCAGTCTGAAGAGCAGTCTGACCGGCTCCAAATGGAGCAGTGCTTGCGCAAGAAAGAGAATGAAGAGTCCGTTCACCACTTCCTTAAAAACGATTGAGTGCGCCACCTCAATCGGCATGAACATGTTTACAGGAGGTGTGTTCAGTGCGAATGCCCATCTGAAGACCGTGTAAATCAGGATCGTATTGAAGATGCGGAACAGTATTTCTCCAGGATATATGCCATATCTGGTGTTGTACCTGCTGCGTGAGAACCATCCGATCCAGACGATCCATAATGTGAACGGCGGCACTGACACAAGGGCTCCGTAGCCGCTTCCCGGCATCCAGAGTAGCCACATCGTCTGACAGCCGCCGGCAAGCGCTGAGAGTAGCCCATATCGCCAGCCCCACGCAAGCGTTATCAACATGGGAAACACAAGACCAAGAAGGAAGCTTATTTTATATGAGCCATAAACGACAAAGTCAATCGAGTAGAAGTTCACTGCAAAGCCAAGTAACCCAAAGATAATCGAGACTATGACCTTATACGTAATCGCACCGTTATCATCCTGCTCAGAAACCTGTTTTATTGTACCACACCCCAAACCCGGCACCCCTGTACCGAAACACCTACAAAACTCAAAACACCGAAAAAACACCTGTTTTTAGCTTCTAACCACCTCTCCCATTACGCAGCTCTTCCAGCCGTATGCTGTTCAGCGCAAATGCAATATCTCCAGCAACCTCTGTGAGCAGTGGCGACTCTGCCCCACTTGCGGCAATATCCGCAGGGAGTGCCACAGACAACAGCCCACAGATCGTTTCTCCAGATTCCAGCCGGACAGTGAGCGTTTCTCCATCATCACACCACTTTAGCAACGGACACCCGGCACAGGTGATGGCAGAAGACGGATTTCTGACCTTGACAACCTCAGACCGCTCAATCGCCTGTTCTGCACACCCCGGCAGCTCGCCAAGCCTCATGCACCCCGCCACCTGCAAGAGTTCTTCGCTTGCACCGAGCTCTCCGGCGCCTGCAAGCAGGTATGGTTCGTTGTTTAGCGCGATCCACGCGTGACGATAGCCGCGTGTCTCGATAAAACCCTCACATATCCTCTTGATCAGCAGCTCCGGGTCTTTCTCTTCGGTGGTGATCTTATCAATGTTTCGGATGGTGCCCATCATCGCAGCAAGCTGTTCCAGCCTATGTTCCCGCTGACTCTTGTAAAGAGCCATCTCTACAATACAGCAGAGTTCTTTGTCGGCAAACGGCTTGACAACATAGCCATAAGGCGCGGTCACCCGCGCCCGCTTCAGTGTGGCGCTGTCTGCATAAGCTGTTAGGTACACAACAGGAATGTGAAGGGTGGACCGTATCTGTTCAGCCGCCTCAACCCCATCCATCTCGCCTTTGAGCACGATATCCATCAGCACCAGATCAGGCTGCACCTCCCCCGCCCGGACAACCGCCTCCTCACCTGACGACACAATCAAGGAGACTGTGTATCCAAAGTTTGTCAGAATCATCCTGACGTCTTCAGCAACGATTCTTTCATCTTCAACAATTAATATCTCTTTTTTCATCACTAACCCTCAAACATAACCTTAAAATTAGTCCCTCCGGTTGTATCAAGCTCGATTGCACCCCTGAGCTGATCCTCCGCCATCAGGATAATCAGGTGCATACCAAGCGTTTCCACGCTCCGAAAATCCAGGTGCTGCGACATCCCCACCCCATCATCACTGACAACCAGCTCAAATTTATCTTTGCCGGTTGAACGAAGTGAAACACTGACTTCACCAGACCTACCATCCGGAAAAGCATGTTTCAAGGAATTAGAAACCAGTTCATTGATTATTAATCCACAGGACATGGCATCGTTAACACCGAACGAAACATCCTTAATGTTCATCTTCAGCTTGATTCTGCCGGTGCCAAACCCATAACCGTAAGACCAGAACACGTCATGAAGCAGAGTCTTAATATACTCCTTAAAATCGACGCTTGCAATATCCTGTGATTTGTAAAGCTTCTCATGGACAAGAGACATTGCCAGTATCCGGTTCTGACACTCTTCAAACATCTCGCGCACAGCAGCGTCCCCAACATACCCGGACTGAATCTTAAGAAGACTGGAGATGACCTGCATATTGTTCTTAACCCGGTGGTGAACCTCATGCAGAAGAATCTCTTTCTCCCGAAGCAACGCCGTAAGCTCTCCCTCTACGCGCTCTTGTTCCGCGATCTTCCCTTCAAGATCCTTATTTGCCCTTTCCAGCTCTGCAATACGCTGGTCCACGCCCCCGCTCTCGTGCGTTTCATCGCCCGATCCTGAACGACTCATGTCTTTTCCTCACCCAAGGCTAAGCACCGGTTCACAAACCTTGCACCTCTATTCGGAGGGTTATGAGCAGCGCCATGTTGTTTAATTTCCGCCATGATGTTGATGTTATGATGTCATGTACGGTATGTCATGACACCATGCAAACAGATTACAGCGTATAACAATAGGTTTACTTGTAAAAAAACGTTGCCCTGAATGTGTGGTTGATACCTGCATGAGGTTAGCTGGCAACTCCGGATATTCGCTAGGCAAACATGAACCAACCTTACCAGACACCAGCCAACACCCTCCTGCTGCAATGCACCCACAAGCCATAATAGTAAAATAATACGTAACTACTCTTATGAACCAACATGCCCGGGAAACCACAGAGGAAACAACCCGGATGACCGCCACCAGATCAATGCGCATTGTCGGTCTGGCGTTTGTGCTGTCACTGTGTGTAATTGCATGTACACCCACCTGCGCCGGAAATGTCCATGAGGCAACCATCTTCTATTTTGATGGCGACATCAGGACCGATCGCTCCATAGATCTGGAACAAGGCTACATGATCCGGGTTAAGGAGGTCAGTAATGACAGCGCGACGATCGACATATTAAATTGTGGCAAGACAATTAAAACCCAGGATATACCCCAAGAAAGCTCTTACACACTTGAAAAGGGGCTTAACAACATTAATTATGACATCATAAAAATATCGGTGTTAGGAGCTAATACTACGTCAAACACAGTTTCACTGACCATTGAACAGCATATTGATCCTGATCGTTCATTTGATTACCCTTTGATCAGCGATGTGTCTGCAAACATCAAGGAAGGCAACCGGGAACAGTTAAAAGAAGGATACACACTAGGAGTGGGATCCATTACTGACAACAATGCCATTCTGACACTGTACAAAGGAGACAAAACGATTAAACATGAAAAACTGTACGGAGACAATCCTGACAAGAGACGGTTTGTATACATGAAAAAGATTGGAGGGAACCATCACACCATCCTGGTTGTGGAGCTGGACCGGGTGTCATTGGACGCAACAGGTGGAGTTGCGCACCTGCGCGGGCTTTCACAGTTCAAAGATCCTGAATACGTCGCGATAACGGATTCAGGAGACTCCGCGCAGGGAAACGAATCATTACCGTGTGACAGCAGCAGCAATAAATGGAACGTCCGGCTTGCAGAGTCCCCCTATTTCAGATATCTGTTGAGTGGCTGCGTGTTTGCCGCTATATTCGCATTGATCCTCTCAGTTACAAGAACAAGACAGAAAAGCAGGTGATCACATAGATACAGGACCTCATACAAAGCATCACACGAATCACCAGATTCGGAAGGCGGTGGTGCAGGATGTGGATCAGGTGCATGAACTGGTCAATGGATATTCCAGGGACGGAACCATGCTCCCAAGATCACGTAGCGAGCTATATGATCGAATCAGGGATTTTACAGTCTGTGCAAACAAAGATCAGCTGCTCGGATGCTGCGCGCTCCATGTCTGCTGGGACAACCTTGCAGAAATCATATCCTTCGCAGTGCGACAGGACGCACACAACCAGGGCATCGGTTCGCTGCTGTTACATGCATCCATGAGCGAGGCACAGGAACTCGGAATCAACACGATCTTCACGCTCACACGCGCACCAGGCTATTTTCGGAGATACGGGTTTGTGGAGGTTAACAAGGACGTGCTCCCACACAAGGTATGGGGCGAATGCATAAAATGTCCGAAGTTCCCTGATTGCGACGAAGTTGCGCTGGTGCGGGAATTATAGGCGTGCCAAAAAAATGGGATATTAAGTATTGGTCACTGTAACATAAGATACCAGACACCCAAAAAACCACAAGATTAACACTGGAAGACCGCGGTACCTGCAAGATATTGGTGGTATGTTTGCATCCTATATCCTGCCTCCTTGCACTTTCTCGTGAAAATCCGCGTAATTCCGCGTTGCTAAACACGTACGATAAAAAGAATACCGATGAACGTGAGAATGCTTATTATGCCTCATAAATGCGCCAACTGCGAACACATCTTCGATGATGGTGCAGCCGAGATACTGGATGGCTGCCCCAACTGCGGGTGGCACAAGTTTCTGTATGTGCCGGCAGAACCTGAGATCGAAGACGTGCCCGATACTGAAACAAAAGTAGAGAAACCTGAGGTGGTGGAAGAAAAGCCTGATTTGAAGGTTGAATCGATCCGCATACTCGAGAAAGGCTCTTACGAGCTAAATCTCGAAGCACTGCTCGAACGAGAAGAGATCATAATGTCTCTAAAAGAGGACGGGCGGTATATCGTGCATCTACCATCTGTTTTCGATAAGAACAGGAAACGCCAGTGAATCCATACGTTTTTATCGCATAAAAACGACCTATCACGCGATGAAATACCGTGCCGAGATCACCACGCAACTGAAGGAGGGCATGCTCGACCCTGAAGGGGACACGATACAACGTGCGCTCATGCACCTTGGTTATGATGTAAGCGGCGTTCACACCGCAAAAAAACTGCTTGTTGAACTGGAAGCTGACAGCACGTATGATGCCGCGGAAATGATGGATGAGATGTGTCAGAAACTACTGGCAAATCCCGTGATCCACAATTACTCAATTAAAATACAATGAAATTTGCAATCATCCGGTTTGGTGGAAGTAATTGTGATATGGATGTGCACCACATCTTAAAAGATGTTCTTAACGTTCCTACTGATCTGGTATGGTACAAAGACTCAATTAAGGGATATGATGGGGTTGTGATCCCGGGAGGATTTTCTTATGGTGACTACCTGCGTGCAGGTTCGATTGCGGCAAGCACACCGATCATGAAATCGGTCAAAGAGCTTGCGGACGATAAAAAACCCGTGATAGGGATATGCAACGGATTTCAGATCCTTGTTGAGTCAGGACTTCTTCCAGGAGCGCTTCGCACGAACATTCACCCAAAATTCTGCTGTAAATGGGTGAATCTACGTGTTGAAAACACAGATACCGCGTTCACATCAAAATTCAGGGAAGGTGAGGTCGTGCGAATACCGATTGCGCACAAGGAAGGGAATTTCTTCGTGGACAACAACACATTAAGCGACCTTAACTCGCGTCATAAGGTCGCGTTTCGATACGTTGATTCCGGTGGCAAGACAGTTCCTGACGCAAACCCAAACGGCTCGATCGAGAACATAGCAGGAATCACCAATGATGCTGGAAACGTTCTCGGGATGATGCCGCACCCTGAGCGTGCATCCGAATCAATACTTGGCTCAGATGACGGGCGCAAGGTCTTTGAGTCAATGGTTGAGTACGCGCTGCAAGGATAAACAGTCACACAAACAGTTTCTTCACCTTTGCCATTGCCGATGCCAGCGCGAAGACTACCACACGGTCGCCTGCCTGGATCTGGTGCGTGCCCCGCGGCACAATCACCTCATTCCTGCGCACAATCATGCCGATAATAGCGCCTTTCGGGAATTTGATCCTGGCAAGTGTCTTCTTTGTTATTTTTGCGCCGGGCGATGCGACCAGTTCAACCAGCTCAGCTTGTTTTTCCTCAATAGCAGCGAGCGATTCAACCCCTGCGCCCGCTGTGACGCGCAGGACACTGTTAATGGTTGCATATTTTGGAGATAACGCCGCGTCAATGCCAACTCGCTCAAACAACCCCATATACTCCGACCGATCAACCTTGGCAATGATTTTCCGGGCGCCCAGTTGCTTTGCGAGCAGCAGACAAAGCAGATTTCGCTCATCACTATCTGTTGCTGCAATGACTACATCCATCTCGGCAACACCCTCTGACTTAAGCAGCATCTCGTCGGTGCCGTCACCGTGCAGAACAAGCGCGCTCGGCAGCATGTCAGCGATCTCCACACACCGCTCCGCATCCGCCTCAATGATCTTAAGCTCGGTGTCGCCATGTTTTGCGAGCAATTTTGCGATGTAAAACCCAACGATGCCTGCGCCGATGATCATGACCTTTTTGTGCTGGTTCGGCGTGTCACCAAACAACTTCCCGATCTCAGATATCGACTCCGGTTTGCCGATCACGATCACATGGTCACCTTCACGCATGACATCGCCGCCATGAGGGATGATCACATCCTTCCCCCGGATCAACGCACTGATAACGCAACAATCAGGAATCTTGGCGTCAGCAAGTGGTACCTCGTCAAGTGCCGTATCAGGCCCCACCTTGAACTCAATCATCTCAACTTTGCCTTCAGCGAACTCATCCATGCTAACCGCCGACGGTATCGATATGATCTCAGTAACCACAGATGCAAGCGTCAGTTCAGGGCAGATCATATGATCGATCCCGATCTGCTCCCGGTTAGTGATTGGCTTATTGATATAATCCGGGCTTGAGACCCGGGCAATTGTCATGCATTCCCTTGCACCTTTTTTTGATAGTAGTTTTGCCGCAATGCAGGCAACAATATTAACCTCATCGTTGCCTGTGACCGCAACCACAAGATCCGCCGGAAAAGCGCGCTTCAATATATTAATATTCGCACCGTTCCCCTGAATAACCTGCACATCCAGATCATTTGCTCGTTCACACGCTTCATCTCGCTTATCGATAAGAATAATGTCGTTATTCGCGTACAGCGCCTTTGCGATCGAGTGCCCAACCTCGCCAGCACCGATGGTTACGATCTTCATCCAATCAGGATTGTGCTTATAGGGAGTTAATGATTTTGCTTGTGCATGCGTGTTTAACTAACCTTAAGATCACATAGATTCCCACGAGAAAATAGAGACTTTTTATTATTTTCTGGTTACCCGGGGTTGTCTTGTGTAAGCACAACTGATAAAATTGAGCGCTATCGATCTGAAAAGTCATTTATATCGTTAATCTGTGAAATCAGTGTTCAT
>RXIK01000071.1 GCA_004211975.1 Methanosarcinales archaeon
ATTTATATCGTTAATCTGTGAAATCAGTGTTAATCTGTGGCTAAAAGTTTTATTTGCCACAGATGAACGCTGATTCCACTGATTTAGGAAGTCAGATCATGCCACTGTTTGCAGGATTGGCATCATGTTGTTCAACCGACCAGAACAAATTAAAAACGTGCATGACCTGCTTCGCAGTGCTTATACTGTCGATGAAAAAGTGGTTTTCATAATTGTGGCTACCGCCACTGTTTTTGAGACTTTTACGTACCAAGTCTCAAATTTCACAAGTGCTAAACCGAAATAAATTCGTGATAAAACCGATATAACTCGATATAACTCGATATAACTCGATAAAATTCCCGATAAACACCCGGAACTAAAGTGCAGCGATCCCGGATAAATAAGCAATCTCTTCATAATTGTCAGTCACTGCAACACGAGACACCAAAGACCCTGAAAATAGACCTGCGAATAGGGCGATCCTGCGGGTGACCGTGCGTGATTGCTGCGAAAGCAGGTTTGAGACTGTGCACCCGATACACCGGACCGCGTTAATCCCGGGGTTAAGTGATCCGTCGCACATCAACCCCTGCCCCGCGTTCAAATGCGAGCAGTTCGGATGCACATAGCTTTGCCTGCCCTGTTGCAAGAAGCGTGTCATCTTTATCCACTGCAAGCACCTCGTCGCCACTCCTTATCGCAGGGTCTGCGTTGGTGATGTGCCGTGCAAACGCGGTCTTCCCATCGCTAACAAATGGCACTGCATCATCGTTAACTACAACCCGCATAGCAGGGCTGGGGAGCGATGCGTGCAACCGGGACGCCCCGAGTTTTCCGAGCGTGAACCGGTTGTCGCTTGCCCTGAGAGTTGCAACATGCTCGTTACCCTGCAGAACCTGCCGAATCCTGCTGGTTGACGATAACTTAAATACAACATTATCCGGAAAAAGTGCCCTGCCCGCGCCGCTGCCAAACTGGTAGTCCGCGATGATGCGCACTTTCTTAAGTCGAGGATTCATGATCAGATCTGGGGCGTGGAGGGTTATAATGGTTGACCGTTAAGATGTGGAATGGTATAACACTGTTCTATCGTGTGGTTAGCTTAACACGCATCGGTTTAATCAACGGAATCGAAGTCCTCAAGCTTAAGCTGCTTTCGTGCGCATTGCTCCCCCGGTATCTCAACTGGGTACACGCCTGTGAGGCAGCCAAGACACAGATCACTCGCAGGGATCCCTATTGACTCAACCAGCCCATCAATGCTTAAGTATCCAAGTGTTTCTGCGTGAATCGCTGTTTCTATCTCTGACACGCTCTTTTGCGACGCGATTAACTCATCTCTCGTGGGCATATCAATACCAAGATAGCACGGGGTTTTGATCGGTGGGCTTCCAATCCTGACATGCACCTCTGATGCACCTGCTTTGCACACCTTATCAACAATCCTCTTCGAGGTGTTTCCACGCACGATGCTGTCGTCAATCAGCACCACTCGCCGATCCTTAATGTTCGGCTTGATCGCGTTTAATTTCAGTTGAACCGCTTTCTTTCGCACAGCGTCAGACGGCATGATGAATGTGCGCCCGACATAACGGTTCTTCATCAGAGCCTCGATGTATTCAATGCCTGATTTCTTGGAGTATCCAATTGCAGAGGTGATGCCCGAGTCAGGCACCGGCGATATCATGTCTGCATCCACAGGGTGTTCAGCTGCTAAACGCTCTCCAATCTTTAATCTAACATCATACACGAGTTTACCATCAATTATGGAGTCCGGTCGTGCAAAATAGACATATTCAAAGACGCAGTGCGCAACGTTCTTCTGCTGATATATCTGGTGGCTCTTTATCTTGTTGCCGGTGATTATCAGCGCTTCACCCGGGCGCACATCACGCATAAACTCGCCATCATGAACATCAATCGCCACACTCTCGCTTGCCACGATGTAACCAGATCCATCTTCCGATTCGACTTTTCCGATGCAGAGGGGCTTAAAGCCAAGCGGATCCCTCACAGCAATCAGAATGTCATTTAACAGCATCACAAAGGAATAAGAGCCAACAAGCCGCCGCATCAGCCTGCGCACCGCTTCCACGATGTTGTTTCGCATCAGGTCCTTCACAAGCAGGTGTGCAATGACCTCAGTATCCGAATCCGAGAGAAAGATGTGCCCCTGCCGCGTCAGTTCAAGGCGTAACTCTTCCGAATTAACAAGGTTCCCATTGTGTGCGATCGCAATTGTCCCGCCCTTAAAATTGATCGTTAGAGGTTGCACATTCTCCGGATCTGATCCTCCGGTGGTTGAGTACCGAACATGCCCAATCCCAACGCTGCCCGGAACCGAGAGCAAATCGGTCTTCTTAAAGACCCATGGCACGATGCCCGCGCCCTTGATTGACTGCGTGTTGCCTTCGTGCGCGACCGAGATACCAGCTGACTCCTGCCCCCGGTGCTGAAGTGAGTACAGTGAGTAATAGATCGGAAGCGCAGCTTTCTGCCCGGTAAATGAGCCACCAACCACGCCACATGCTTCATTCAAGTGAAATCACCAAATCAATTGATTTATGGCAGTTCGTATCACTTTAATAACATAATTCTATGAAACGACAATTCACCCCGGAACAACCACGTTATTATCCGGATCGTCCTTTCTCTTTCCACCGGTAATCACGCATCTTTTTTGATTTACCGAATCCACATGAGACACAGACCTTCTTTCTCTTATGGTACGAGATGCTACCGCATCGCCTGCACCTTATATGCGTCTTTTTTTGACGTTTGCCCATTGAGGGCGTTCCTTTCGACATTTTCTATCACCGTTAACTTATGGAGAAACATATACCACATTGTCGCCGCGAACAATAACTGTTCCGATGCGGCGCACCACCTCACCATCAGCAATTTCCTCTGCATCAGTGAGCGTGAGGTTCATGTGGATGTCATATCCCTGCAGCGTACCGCGAAATTCGCGTGCACCCTTTAACCTAACTAATACTGACGTATCCAGCACACCATTCAGCGTATCAAGTGGTCGATTTCCCATTTAGCAAAAATCTCCTTTGGACAAGTATTATGATATGCTTAACCGATAGATATACTTAAAGGTATCCTGTGTCGGCAAGGCATGACTGTGGGACTGATAAGTATGATGTGGCGGACAGGGCAATTGTGCGGCTGGTAGAGTTGGGCGGCGTTCGCAAATCCGAATGATTAATCTTGGGTAGGGGTGAGGTGTAGTTATGCAACCCGACAAACTCACACTGAAATCACAGGAAGCAATGCAGAACGCTCACGTGATCGCAACTGAACATGATCATCAGTATATAGACTGCGAACACCTCTTGCTCGCGCTCTTGCGAGAAGAGGATGGTCTTGCCCCAAGAATCCTTTCGAAGATGGATATCTCGCCAGCACTACTAATGGAGCAACTGGAGCAACACCTATCCGAGCAGCCACAGGTAACGGGCATAACCGAGATTCATATCACCCAGCGTTTCAACAGCGTACTCATCACCGCGGAAAAAGAAGCTAAACGGCTGAAAGACGATTACATAAGCGTAGAACACCTCCTGATCGCACTAATTGAGTCCGACGGAGCCTGCGCGAGAATCCTCCGGGAGTCCGGTGCCACAAAGGACGAGCTGCTCGAGGCTCTTAAGGAAGTGCGGGGAAGCCACCGGGTAACGTCACAATCGCCGGAATCAACCTATGAGGCGCTCCAGAAGTACGGAATCGATCTGACAGCAGCAGCACGAGAAGGAAAGCTCGACCCGGTCATCGGAAGAGACGACGAGATCAGAAGAACAATCGAGATCCTCTCACGACGACGGAAGAACAACCCGGTGTTAATCGGCGAGGCAGGAGTTGGGAAGACCGCGATCGTTGAAGGACTCTCCCAAAGAATAGCAAACCAGGATGTTCCAGAGGGACTAAAGGAAAAAAGCATAATAGCACTTGACATGGGCGCACTCGTCGCCGGAGCAAAGTTCCGAGGCGAATTTGAGGAACGACTCAAAGCAGTCCTAAAAGAAGTCGCAGACTCAGAAGGAGCCATCATCCTGTTCATCGACGAACTACACACCGTTGTTGGCGCCGGCGCCGCCGAAGGATCAATGGACGCAAGCAACCTAATGAAACCAATGCTTGCACGAGGCGAACTCCACTGCATCGGGGCAACAACACTAAATGAATACCGAAAACACATCGAAAAAGACGCCGCACTCGAACGAAGGTTCCAACAGGTCCTAATCGAAGAACCCGATGTCACAGACACAATCTCGATTCTACGAGGCCTCAAAGAACGCTACGAAGTCCACCACGGCGTCCGAATCAAAGACGCTGCACTCGTCTCAGCAGCAGTCCTCAGCAACCGCTACATCTCAGACCGATTCCTCCCCGACAAAGCGATCGACCTCATGGACGAAGCAGCAGCACGAATCAGAACCGAGATCGACAGCATGCCAACCGAACTAGACGAAATCAGACGCCGAATCATGCAACTCGAAATCGAACGCGAAGCCCTGAAAAAAGAAAACGACAAAGCATCAAAAGAAAGGCTCGAAAACCTGGAACGAGAACTCGCAAACCTAAAAAGCGACTCCGACAGCATGAACGCACAGTGGCAAACCGAAAAAGACGCAATCTCACGAATGCGGGAGGTCAAACGAGAGATCGAAGACATGAAAGTTCAAATCGAGCTTGCAGAACGAGAATACGACCTGGGCAAAGCAGCAGAACTACGGCACGGAAAGCTCCCAGCACTCGAGAAAGAACTCGCAGAAGAAGAAGAGCAACTGCAATCAAAACAGACCGCATCAACACTCCTGAAAGAAGAAGTGGACGAAGAAGACATCGCAGAGATCGTGAGCAGGTGGACACACATACCTGTGAGCAAGATGATGCAAGGCGAGCGAGAAAAACTCCTTGATCTACCAGACGAATTACACCAAAGAGTTATAGGACAAGACGAGGCAGTACAGGCGATATCAGATGCAATATTGCGGGCTCGCGCAGGAATCTCAGATCCAAACCGCCCAATCGGAAGTTTCATCTTTCTAGGTCCGACCGGTGTTGGGAAGACCGAACTCTGCAAGGCACTATCCGAATCCCTCTTTGATTCAGAGAACAACCTAATCAGAATCGACATGTCCGAATACATGGAAAAACACACCGTAGCCCGACTAATCGGCGCACCCCCCGGATACATCGGATACGATGAAGGCGGACAACTCACAGAAGCAGTTCGCAGGAAACCCTATGCAGTGATCCTGTTCGACGAAATCGAGAAAGCACATTGCGAAGTTTTTAACATACTCCTGCAAATTCTTGATGACGGCAGATTAACCGACTCCCACGGAAGAACAGTTGACTTCAAAAACACAGTTCTGATCATGACCTCAAATGTCGGGAGTGAACACATCTATCAAGATTTGACGAGCGGTGGTTCCGGAGGCAACTACGAAAAAATGCGAGAGATGATTCTTAAGGACCTATCCGGCTGTTTCAGACCGGAATTCTTAAACCGGGTCGATGAGACCGTTGTCTTCAGAGCGCTAACAAAAGAGCAGCTTGTCGCGATTGTGGACATCCAGATCAGATATCTGACCAAACGACTGGAAGATCAGAGAATCAAGCTTGAAGTCACCAATGCCGCGAAGAAACATCTCGCGGATTCTGGCTACAGCCCGGTCTATGGTGCAAGACCACTGAAACGAGTGATCCAGAAAGAGGTCGAGACCGCACTCGGACGACTGATCGTGGCAGGAGAGGTCACAGAGGGCGCGAAGGTTGTTGTTGATGCTGGTGATGCGGGGATTGAGATGAGGGTGGAGGAGTGAAAGCGTGGGCGCCGAGTTTATAAGATCGTGAGATATTGATGGAAGATAGACGACAAGTACATTCTTGGCTCGAAACGCCACCGCTCTCGAAGATCGATCCACCTGTAGAGACGCGAAAGCAAGAACTTCCGTTTGGAGGGCTTACATGGGAAGATTTTGAGAGACTGTGCCTGCGTTTGGTGCGGTTAGAATCTACCGTGGAGCACTGCCAGCTTTATGGTGTACGTGGCCAAAAGCAGGAAGGAATCGACATCTATGCTCGGAAAACGTCTGCAGATAAATATAGTGTCTATCAATGCAAGCGTGTTAGGGATTTTGGACCAACCAATATAGAAGGCGCGGTTTCGAAATTCCTTGTGGGGGCGTGGGCAAGTAAGTCGGACACGTTTGTTCTGTGCACGAGTGAATCCTAAGTTTGAAAGCTGCGCAAAAATGAAGGCTCCGCCACCTGTTTTTTGTTGCCACTAACAGATTTTAAATAAACGATGCTCCACTCATCAGATATTAGCGCCCTCCAGGACCTCGCCAAGGTGCAGTGTTGAAAACAATCTCGCCTGATCTGTATCCATAGTCTCGAAAACAAACTTTGCTTCGTGATCTTTGGATTTCACTAGTGCGACCCGAATATTCTCCAGTTTTTCGATGACTTCTGTATCTGAGAGTTGTTCATCTGATTTTTTTAGCTTCCATAGTAGATATCTGTAAAATATAAGCCCCATGACACATAGGAAGATGTGTACTTTTATCCGGCAGTCTTTCCGGTGAAATATTGGCTTGATC
>RXIK01000144.1 GCA_004211975.1 Methanosarcinales archaeon
GTGCGCAGAGGGACGCGGAGGGGAAATAAACGGTTAAACACTCTGCGTTCCTCTGCGCCCTCCGCGGTTATTTTTTCTTACCAGAAAGTACCGAATCGCAATCGGGCGACTAATCACCACACCTGAGCAGTTACGGTAGAACCAAACTAATATCACCTACAAACAGGGGCATAAGCCTTCATTCGCATTGCGGTTTCAGAGATTTGAAAAGCTCAAGTTGTGGCGGTGTGAAGTATAACGCTCAGCGATCCACCGAAACCTCGAACTTAACTTCACCAGTCAATGAGACACGCCCCGATTTCCGGGCGTGGGTCTCTTCCATAACCATAAAATAATAACCCCCGGTCAACCGGATGGACGGCACTCACCCCACACAAGTTCCTGCCGGAACCTTGCGCTCTGGCGAAAGCAGGATTGCGCCATCATGATCAGCCGCAAGGATCATTCCTCGCGACTCAACGCCAAAGAGCTTTGCAGGCTTCATGTTTGCAAGCACCACAACCTGCCCACCAACAAGCTCGTCCGGCTTATGAGTCTCCGCAATTCCCGCAACGATCTGCCGTTCCTTTGTCTCGCCGAGATCAATCATCAGTTTCATGAGCTTCTTTGATTTCTTGATCGGTTCAGCCCGCATAATTGTTCCGATGCGGATGTCCAGTTCTGAAAACTCCTCAAAAGAGATGTGTTTCTTCTTTGTTGCCATCCGAACCCGGTCATCAAGAGACCGCTCCATCTCTGCTATTGCTGCGTCCTCAATCTTTGCAAAGAGCATTAACGGCTTCGCAAGCGTCTGCCCAGATTTAATTTCTGCTGTAACCTCATCATAAGGCGTGTTACTGAGTTCCGAGTCCATGCCAAGTTGTTCCCAGGCATCTGACGCCATTTTCGGCATCACTGGCTCAAATAGCACGGCAAGTGCCTTCACAATCTGAAGACAGTTCCGGATTACCTTTCCCGCCCCGGACGCATCTGTTTTTATTGATTTCCATGGCTCATTTAACTGGAAATATGAATTTCCGAACGATGCAAGGCTCATTGCAGTATCAATTCCTTTTTTGAACTCGTATTCATTGAATGCTTCGATCACCAAGTTTTTCGTGTCCACAATGGTCTTAGCAACCTCAGGATCGATCTCGCCATCCGGAACCTCACCGAAATTCTTGTGTGCAAAGAGCGATGTACGATAGATGAAATTACCGAGCGTTCCCACGAGTTCGTTGTTCACCTTGTCCTGGAAGATCTTCCATGAAAAGTTCAATTCCTTTGTGTGCGAGGTGTAGCTTGCAAGGTAGTACCTGAGCAGGTCCGGATGAAATCCCTTATCAAGATAATCATCATTTACCCAGACAACATAACCCCTGCTCTTTGAAAACGTTTTATCCCCTATTTTAACCATCCCTGATGCAACAACTGCCTTTGGAAGCGTGTACCCAGCCCCTTTCAGCATAGCGGGCCAGAAGATACAATGATGATAAATGATGTCCCCGCCAATGAAATGGATGATGTCAGTATCGCCGCCCGGGTTCATCCAGTACTCTTTCCAGTCTACCCCATGCTTGTTTGCCCAGTCCTCAGTAAACGAGATGTAGCCGATCGGAGCATCAACCCAGACATAAACCACCAGCTCGTCATGACCCGGAAAACAGACGCCCCACTCAAGATTTCTGGTGATACACCAGTCATTAAGTTCGTTATCAATCCAGCCAAGCGCATAATTCCTTGCATTTGATGTTCCTTCAAGTGTGTCAAGATGACCTGAAAGAAAATCCTTAAAATCTGATAACCTGAAAAAAAAGTGTTCTTGCACCCGGTATTCGGCATTACTCTGGCATATCTTACAGGATGGCTCAAGAATCTCGCCCGGCTCAAGATGTTTGCCGCAGCCCTGATCACACTCATCTCCACGCGCTGTCTCGCCACAATCAGGACAGGTTCCTTCAACATAGCGATCCGGCAGGAACCGGTCACATGTCGGACAGTATGCAAGCTCTATGCTCTTTAAAAAGACATGATTATTGTCTATAAGCCGGTTTACAAGGTCTATGGTTCGATTATGATTTGTCTTTGATTCTGTGCTGCCAAACTCATCAAACATTATGTTCAGAGACTTAAACACCTGATCAAAATGATCATGATACTTTTCAACGAGTTCCGACGGTGTTATACCAAGTTCCTCTGCATTAATCACGATCGGGGTGCCGTGCGCGTCAGATCCACATACAAAGACCGTGTCCTTCCCCTGTTTCCGAAGAGACCTCACAAAAATATCAGCCGGAATGTAGGTCCTGAGATGCCCAATGTGCGCGGGTCCGTTTGCATAAGGCAGCCCACAGGTGACCAGTGTTTTTTGTGACATGTTACTGGCTTGTGGCACCGGGAGATATTATTTGTTGTGGAGGGGTCGGGTTTAACACATCCGTTGATCATGATCAACCATGAAGATCGCTGGAAAGATCGCTGGAGTCGACGAAGCTGGCAAAGGACCTGTGAT
Source organism: Methanosarcinales archaeon (assembly GCA_004211975.1). Classification (GTDB taxonomy): domain Archaea; phylum Halobacteriota; class Methanosarcinia; order Methanosarcinales; family Methanogasteraceae; genus Methanogaster_D. Next base: position 2,492 of record RXIK01000144.1, read on the forward strand.
CGGTCCCATGTGCGTTGCAGGCGTCCGGATCAACGAAGATAAACTGCATCTAATCAAGGAACTCGGCGTAAAAGACTCTAAAAAGGTTGCACCTAAAAAACGCGAGCTTCTTTCCGGGCGTATCAAAGAAGCCGCCGACAACTGGTTCGTGCTCGATGTGAGCGCGCACCAGATCGATGAACTGCGAACCATCATGACAATGAACGAGATCATGGTCATCTGCCATGCCAAGGTGCTTGAGAACCTACAACCGGATCATGCGTTTCTGGATGCAGCTGACGTTAATGAGGAGCGATTCGGCAGAAACGTGCAGAAAAAATGCCAGACGCCCGCCACGCTCAGGGTGACTGCACGGCACAAAGCCGACGCAAGATACCCCATCGTTGCCGCAGCATCCATCATCGCAAAGGTACACAGGGACCACGCGATTGCAGCCTTGCGAGAGGAGTTTGGCGACTTTGGCAGCGGATATCCAGCCGACCCAAAAACCATACGCTTCCTGCAAAAATGGTTCTCCGAACACCAGAGTTTTCCTGATGTTGTGCGGCATTCATGGAAGACAGTGGACAACGTGATTGCAAGCGCAAAACAGACAACGCTATCAGCATACAGATGATTTTTTATATGAACACATACAATTAACCGAATGATAAGGAATTGGGTGCAGCATTTATGACATATAATCTTGGCATCTCCAAAATGGATGAGCTGATAGGGGACATCAAAGGTGGCACAAACATCATGATGATCGGTCCCCCTATGAGTGGTAAGGATGACATCACAAACATCATCGCATATCATGGGTTAATCAACAAAAACGCCGCGGTGATTGTTTCAACACGCGAACCCGGTAAAAATGTCCTTGACTGGTTCGAAAACCGTGCCCTGGGAATTCCACCAGAGCATATCGGGATCGTGGACTGCGTTACCAGAACGCTGGGGTTCGGCGCGCCCGACACCGAGAACATCAAGATGGCGTCAAGCCCTGTTGACCTCACAGGCATCGGCGTCAAGATCAGCCAGTTCTTTGAACGGTTCTGGATGGAGATGCAGATAAAAGAGACACGGTTGTGCATCAACTCGCTCTCAACAATCCTCATGTACTCAAACCTCCAGACAGTGTTCAGATTCTTACACGTATTCACAGGCCGCGTAAAAGCAGCAAATATGCTTGGCGTGTACGTGATCGAGGACGGAATGCACGATGATAAAACGATCGTGACGCTCAAACAATTATTCGATGGTATGATCGAGATACGAGGGGACGATGGCGATTATCAGATACGCGCTATCGGGCTTTCGCCAAAACCAACACCATGGTTTGACTACGAGATCGACGGCGTAAACATCGTGTTGCGAGGCTAATGTTTATGATGGTAGAAACAGGCATACCGGCACTGGACAAACATCTGCACGGCGGAGTCCCACAAGGAAAATCGCTATTATACTATGCAGACCCTGGAGTCGAGTGCAATGTGTTCGGGATGCAGACTGTGCATAGAGCCCTGTCAGAAGGCGGACGCGGAATCTATGTTACTTCAAGCACCGATCCGCGGATGATCAGAGACCTGTTCGAGGAGTTCGGGTGGGGCGCCGGTGAGTACGGGGATAGGTTCACCATCGTGGACGGGTTCTCAGGATTGATCGGTGCTAATTCACCAGAACAATATGTTGTCCCCAACCCGGATGATGCAGGCAGCATGACCCAATCAATCAAGCAGATGATGGAGGACGTGTGTGAACCCAGCGTCATCGTATTCGAATCGCTCTCAACAATCATGGACCTCTGCGGAGAATCAGCAACACTCGATGCTATCGAGGAGTGGAACAAGTATGCAATGCTCTACGACCATGTAATAGTCTACAACTTCACGGCATGGCCCTACTCAGAGGATACGCTGGCACATGTCAAAGAGACCATTTGTAACTCAGTGGTTTTAATTGGCGGAATCGCTGCAAAAGTCATCTTCGGCCAGTATTTTGGGGTGAAGAAAACCGACTGGGATGAAGCCACCAAAAAATGTACCTTATACAAAGTTTTAAAGCCAGGTGGCGTACGCGTATACCTCCCAAAAATCCTGGTCACCGGACCGTTTGATGCCGGCAAAACCACGTTTGTGCATGCGCTCTCAACCAAAGCAGTCTCGGTGGATCGACTTGGCACAACCGTAGCGCTCGATTACGGGCACGTTGACCACAGCGGGTTCACCGCCGATATATTCGGGACTCCCGGTCAGGAACGATTCGATCCAATCGTGAAATTACTCAGCGGCGAGGCAATGGGCGTATTCCTGATCCTTGACTCGACAAACACCAATGATTTTGCGCGTGCAAAACGTATGCTTGAAATCACTGAATCAATCGGGTTACCGGTCGTCATCGTTGCAAACAAACAGGACATGAAGGGTGCACTTGTTCCGGAAGAAATCAGAAGAAAGCTTGGCATGACCGATGATGTACCAATTATGCCAGTGGTTGCAGCATCTTGCGAAGGCGTCTTCGAAGCATTTGATGTGCTGGTCGACAGAGTTATGGAGGTGGACTCAACATGACAACATCTGAGATGCTCGAAAAAGTGTTAAAGAATCTCAGACGAGTTGGCGAGATCGAAGCATGCGCAATAGCGACAAGAGATGGGCTGCTCATGCAGGCGGATATGGCATCAAAAGGCGACCCCGAGACATTTGTTGCGATGTCTGCAACAATGCTTGGTGCAGCAGAGACAGCATCATCCGAACTGGGAAAAGGTGTGCCGAAAAGAGTGATCGTGGAATCTGACGATGGCAAACTGATATGTATGGGTGCAGGTCCAAAAGCGCTTGTGGTGGCAATGACCGCACCCGAGGTGGGACTTGGTCTGGTTCTTGTTGAACTTTCCAAGGTGGCAGAAAAAGTTGAGAAATTACTATGAAACCTGTAATAAACATCGGCAAGAATGGTGTAACTGACAACATCATTGACGAAGTCAAAGACCAGATGAAAGGAAAAAGCGAGATCAAAATACGAATTTTAAAGAACGCTCCCGGCTCTGCGGCAGAGATTGCCGGAGAAGTAGCGTCAAAAACCGGTTTTGGGATTGTTGACGTGCGCGGGCACACCGCTATACTGTCAAGATGATACACTCATCACATCGTTTTCGCGCACAATATTCCTTACCATACATAACGATCAGCGCGTGAAACTCCTGATACAACAGGACACTTTCTGGCAGCAGATCCTCAAAATACCTCTGCAACACGTCATACCCACCATCAATACCAATACAACTACAGATTCTTGTTGTGTACGCATCAATCACAAACACAGGCTTGTGCGCGGCATACAGTATGATGCTGTCCGCAGTCTCAGGTCCAACCCCCTTAAGCGACAGCAGCTCCTCCCGAAGTTCGCTGACTGGTTTTCCAAGGATCCTATCCATCCCGTTTTCAGAGAAATACCGCGATAACAACTGCAACCGTTCCGCCTTCTGCCTGTAAAATCCTGTGCACCGTATGCACCCCTCGATCACGCCCCGTTCAACCTGCGCAAGAGACGCAGGTGACAGCAATGATCGCTGTTTCAAATTAATGATCGCTCGCTCAACATTCTCCCACCGGGTCTGCTGAGTCAAAATAGCGCCAACAACAACCTCAAACTCAGTTTCAGCAGGCCACCAGTACTGAAGCCCGAATCTATCAAGCAACAGGTCATACATGTCAAGAAGTATGTCAGACATCCTATAACCTGTGTATTACACGACACCAGATAAAATTTCTCTGCCCGCGCAACCCCTTTGTTTCAACTGGAGATCAGGGGGCAGTTTGGGGGAAGCACCCCCTTTGTTTCAACTTGAGACCCTATGTGTGTGCAGGATGCAGGAGATGGAGGATGCTATGGTCCTATAGCAATTAGCAATTACAAACACATTGAGACCATAACCACTCAAATATGCTGAATTAACCCCACAACTGCAATTCTACACTTCACAACAAGAAAAACAGGCTCTTTAGCAATTAACACTACGCATATCACACTAACAAATAAAGCAAATGAGAAATACCTAAATAACAGTAGATCATCACCACTCTCCAAGCAATATTACACTCCTTAGTAGCCACACACAAATAACCTGCATATTTAAGGCAATACCCCTCAAAACTACTTCTCACCAACCCATTTCACCACAAAACAATAATCTGACAAGAACAACCACTCCAACAAATCCTCCGGGAGATCAATTTCAACGCTAATAATAAGTAAAAAAATATGGCGTGCCCGGAAAAATCCTCACCACCTGCTCAACCTCCCTAACGCGTCCATGCCGGTCCTTTTTGCTCTGTCTATTGTTGTCGGCAGATTGATGCTCTTGGCGCCGATCCCTGTGTCGCTCGGCAAGCGATTGATGACTTCACGTCTGGCAGATGAAATCAACCCCACAACCCCTTATGGATGTCAGCAACTATGTGAGGGAATGCTCACATCACCACAACAAGAAAAAGACTAAACCACAATCACGAAATACCATACACCAATGGATGCGAAAATCAAAGCGATCCTCATCGCAGAGGGTCTGGCAGATATTGATCCCGAACTGCTTGACCGCCCGAAAGTATCGACCGCGGGACCGGGCGCGGGCATCTCCTCCTTTTTTTTCAGGTCAGGCAGTCACCGCGTTCGCCTGGAGGCAAAAAGAGACCCGGATGCCCGGCTCAAAGTTCAGCGAGTATCACCAGAGGACGGTGAGGTTGCAATCCTCTACGATGACCAAGAGATTGTGCGCGGCACCATCGAACCCACGTTGCTACACTGCCCTGAGCAAGCATACCTCACCATCAGCGAGCGGTGCATATACAACTGCACGTTCTGCCCGGTCCCGAAGCTTAAAGGCAGAACCAAGTCTCACGACAATATCCTGAAGATGGTTGCTGACGCATACACCACCGGAAACATGCGCGCGATCTCCATTACATCTGGAATTGAGCATTCCCCGGAGGATGAGGTTAAGCGAGCTGCCAGTGTTGTGAAATCACTTGTAAGATATAATGTTCCGATCGGCGTCTCAGTATATCCAACCGCGGACTCTTCCATGATCCTGAAGGAAGCAGGAGCTATTGAAATCAAATACAACGTTGAAACAATGGATCGAAACATCTTTAAGAGTGCATGTGCCGACATGGACCTTGATTTTGTGCTTAAATCGCTTGAGGACGCCGTCAGAGTATTTGGCAGGAACCGGGTCCACTCAAACTTCATCATTGGTCTTGGAGAATCTGATGAAACCGTGAAAAAGGGTGTGCGGGTGCTCGCAGAACTTGGAGTGATCCCCATACTCCGCGCGCTTGTCCTGCACCCGCTTCGCCCGGACATTATGGATGTATGCCCGGGTGCTGCGCGCCCGAGCGCGGATCGCCTGCTCATGCTAGCACGATTCGAGCGGAAGGTGCTGGATGACTGCGAGCTTAACGCCAGCATATCAGAGACAATGTGCCTGCAATGCACGGGTTGCGATCTTGTGCCGCACCGGGATGTGTGAACACAGAACGAAACTATTTTACCCAAATATTTATGTAGAACTTACCCCTACTGGTGTGTGAACCTAAAGTAATACAAAAGTAAAGAGGAGCGATCTGTGGAAGTTAGCTCTTCCGGCTTTATGTTACTTTAGTGGAGGATTAACGATGGAAGGAACAGTTAAATGGTTCAATATCAAGAAAGGATATGGCTTTATCACTGGTGATGACGGTGAGGATTATTTTGTGCATTATACAGCCATAAAAGACAACGCATTTGTGCGTGATGAGGACCGTGTGTCTTTTGACTCTGCGCAGACCGAGCGAGGAAAACAAGCTCAGAACGTCGTGCCACTTGAAGATTAAAACAAAAATAACCGTTGTTGGAGCAGATCGTACACACCCAGGTCCTGTGGATTGCTCATGGTCAAAGTTATCATGTTACTATGGCTTACGAGTAGAATAGCAGGACTTTAGGGTTTTTAGAGAGCGAGATTCATTCAAAAATCTTATGAGCCGCGCATAATTAAGTTGAACAAAACCAACTTTGTCGGTAACTACTCAGGTACCTAAAACCACTATCAAGAGACTTCGCTATGCAGGAACCATCTGGGATGTAGTGAATACTATAACCAAACCGGGAATTTAACCGCGGAGGGCGCAGAGGGACGCGGAGGGGAAATAAACGGTTAAACACTCTCTCGTTCCTCTGCGCCCTCCGCGGTTATTTTTTCTTACCAGAAAGTACCTCTACGACTCCAAAAAATCCCTCTCTGTGTCCCTCTGTGGATTTATTTCTTATAATATGCTTTTTAGGTTATCTCATAGATTAGACCACAGAGGACACTGAGTGCACAAAGATTGCGAACTTTGTGGTGAAACGGCTTGGTAAGAAGTATTTTTGAGAGATATTGCCTTAAATGTATAGGTTAGTTGTGCGCGGCTACTTAGGGCTTGCCAGAAAACATTCGGTACATTCGGTACATTCGTGATAAAATCAGCATAAAGGATCACGAATGGCACGAATCGCACGAATGTCGGGGATGTAGCGTGACATCAGCCAACTTTGCTACTTTATTTTTCGGTAAGCACTTAGTTATATTTGAGCTTATCCGACCGCACCACCGATTAAGGATATGACCTTATTATTCTCCGGAACTTAATCTTTTTTCCATAACCCAGAGCAGGGTCACCTATGAGAGATTGCAAAGTTCGTGAGACGACTGTGGTGTATTTATATCGTAATATATTGCCAGACAAATCTATGCTTAATCTTCCGCTACACAAATCGTCTCGTTCTCTGCGTGTTTAGCTGCAACCATCTCAGTTGATTGTTATCTTCTCTCGACAGATGCCGTTTACGTCTCCATACACGATTTTTACGCTTACATTCTTCCCGGTAAGCTCTTCCACTGCTCCTTCGAGGTACCCGCGCGTGATAGCACAAAGTGGGGATTCTGTTGTGAGTTTACGATCCTTAAGAATGTCACGTATGAAACACTTAAATATATTGATATATAGTGTATCACCCTCAATGTGGTCAAGTTCCATCTCATATCCATACCACATATCTGTCTGATAGATAAATGTGTCCAGAGCCTCTTCCACATTTTCGATCGTGCCAAAACGTTTTTTTGCTGCTTTCCCAAGCCGTCTTCCCGAAGCTTCACCCATAGTTGCAAAGAAGTCTTCAGCCTCGCCCGGTTTTGTCATGTCATCCATTATACATGAAACTTCGCCGGCAAGTATCGTTAGTGCTTTGTTAAGAGCTTTAGAATCCTTCAATTCATCTTCTAACGAGTCTACCTTCATCTGTTTGGTGTCAGGCATATTAACATCTCCAATCATGGGTATGACTGAATTCATATAAATGTTGTTTAGCTTGTGGTCTTCCAAAACCAGTTCGCGCCAGAAAATACATTTAATAACCTCTCACCAAGCGCACTCGTAGTGGTTGCATAGTCAGCACGAATGGATTCAGGCTACTATATCTTCAGCATTTACTTAATAACGATTTTTTCCCGGCATACGCCGCCAACATCGCCATATACGATATCTACGTCCACATCTTTCCCGGTAAGCTCATTCAATGCTCCTTTAATGTAACCGCATGTGATGCCACAAAGTGGAGATGTGGTTGTGAGTTTCCGATCCTTAAGAATGTCTCGCACAAAACAATTGAGCACGTTAATATAGATCGTGTTACCCTCAATATGATCAATTTCAATGCCATACCCGCGTAACAATTCAGTATGATACATGAGAAGGTCCAGAGCTTCTTCCACCTTCGCGATCGCGCCAAAACGCTCTTTTGCGCCCTTACCAAGACGTCTTCCAGCATCTTCACCCATAACCCTACAGATACTCCTTGCTTCGTCCGTCTTCGCCATCTCCTCAAGCACCATCGAAACTTCGCCTGCAAGTACGGTCAACGCTCTGTTATGTGCTTTACAGTCCTCAAGTTCATCGTGCAACGATTGCACCTGCAATTTTTCTGTATTAGACATGGTAACGCCTCCGGTTTGCATCCGGTTTGCCTCCAGTTCAATATATGCTTTTCATGCACATAAGTTTTATTGTGCGCATGAACAATTGAATTTCCAGCGAAACCATTGCGTTTTGCGGTAGCCAGAATCATTGATTTCATGGTTTTAATACGAATATGCGCATTTGTGTGAATCACACAAATTTGAATAGTGTGAATTTCTTGCAAGCTCCTATGCACCTGGGCTCCATCACAAATATTAAAGTACCTAACAGTCATTATGTATGAAAACAGAAAAGTGATACCATGGCAATCAAATACCCATTCATCACAGAAAAAGCAACGATACAACTGGAAGAAGAGAACAAGCTCCAGTTAATCGTGGATATTAACGCAACCAAGAACCATATTAGAACTGAGGTCGAGGATATATATGGGTTTGAAGTTGCTAGAGTCAGGACAATGATTACCCCAACAGGAAAGAAAAAAGCAATTTTGGCGTTTACAGATGGCAATGCGGCAAGCGAAATTGCAACTAGAATTGGGTTGTTTTAGTTAAGGTGAATATATAATGGGAAAACGAATCATATCGCAGAACAGAGGGCGGGGCGGACCGACATACAGAGCGCCTTCCCATAAATACAAAGCAAAACTGACACATCCAAGCATAAGTGACGCCATTGTCAGAGCAAAGGTTGTTGAGATTTTGCATGACCCTGCAAGATCAGCGCCAATTGCGCGGGTTGCTTTTGAGAATAACGAAAACCGCCTACTGCTAGTGTCTGAGGGAACTTTCATCGGACAAGAGATCGAATGTGGCATAGGAGCTGAAATTAAGGTTGGAAACACGCTGCCATTATCTGAGATCCCCGAAGGCACTCCCGTGTGTAATATTGAGGCTCACCCTGGTGATGGCGGACATTTTGCAAGGTCATCCGGTGTTCATGCACTTTTGATCACTCATGATGTTGGTAAAACATTAGTGCAGATGCCATCCGGTCTGATGAAATGGCTGCACCCACGCTGCAGGGCAACGATTGGTGTGGTTGCTGGTGGCGGGCGCATCGATAAGCCATTCATGAAAGCAGGCAAGAAATATCATAAGTTAAAATCACGCGCGGCGAAATATCCACGTGTGAGTGGCATTGCTATGAACGTGATTGACCACCCGTTCGGTGGTGGTAACAAGCAGCACCCCGGGCGACCAAAAAGTGTGGGTAGAGGCACTCCGCCAGGCAGGAAGGTAGGAAGCATTGCATCAAGACGGACTGGAAAGCGGTAAGATAGTGAAAACTGCTGCTATAAAGCGTTAAAATTACAGGTGAGAGAATGGCTAAGAAAACAAAGAAGAAGATATCACGAAAAAAGGGAGAATTCCTGTATCGTGGATGTTCCATGAAAGAATTGCGGGGAATGTCGTTTCAGGAGTTCACAGAACTGCTGCCGGCAGCCCAGCGCAGAAAGATCCGAAGAGGATTTAACGAGAACCATAAGACACTGATCCAGCGTGTTAAAGATGGCGATACCGAGCTAAAAACACATCTTCGTGATATGATAATCCTGCCGGATATGGTAGGCATCGATCTTGAGATTCATAACGGTAAAATGTTTAACAGGGTGTCGGTGCAGCCCGAGATGGTCGGACACTATTTTGGCGAGTATGCACTTACCAGACAGGTAGTGAGGCATGGCAGCGCGGGTGTTGGCGCGACCAGATCCAGCAAGTTTGTGCCGCTTAAGTGATGAAATAGCAAATCCGAATTCACCAAATCATAATTTAAAGGAGATACAATGGCGAGGATCAAATATTCATGTGAATCAAACCCACTCACGTCATCACGAGCGATGGGTTATGAGTTACACATCTCACCAAAGCATTCGAGAGAGATCTGCTCTACAATCAAGAAGATGAAGACAACAAAGGCAAAGCAATTCCTTGAGAATGTGATAGCGCTTAAGCAGGCGGTTCCATTCAAGCGTTACAACGGAAATGTTGGACATCGACGGGGCAAAATGGCTGCTGGCAGGTATCCTGTGCGCGCGGCAACCGAGATTCTTAAAGTGCTTGCCAATGCCGAGCAAGGCGCTGAAGACAAAGGTCTTGAGCCGGATCGCATGAGACTTACACACACAGCAACCAAGATGGGCAGAACAATTCGTGGAACCATGCCGCGTGCGATGGGTCGTGCAACTGCAAAAAACACCGAGACCGTGACAGTTGAAATCATTCTGGAGGAACTATAAAATGGCAGTTGAGCGAAAATTTGTGCACCAGGGCTTGAACAGGGCAAGAATGAGTGAATACTTCTCAAAACAGCTCGAACGTGCCGGTTATGCTGGAATGCAGATTAACAGAACCCCAATGGGAACTCAGATCACGATTTTTGCAGAAAAACCAGGAATGGTCATAGGCAAAGGCGGGAAATCTGTTCGCAATCTGACAAGTGACCTAAATGCTTCTTACGACCTAGACAATCCTCAAATTGATGTTCAGGGCGTGGGCGTTCCTGAACTAAACGCACAATTAATGGCGTCGCGTATTGCAAGCGCACTCGAACGCGGATGGTATTTCAGAAAAGCAGCGCATTCGACGCTTCGCAGAATCATGGGTTCTGGTGCGCTTGGTTGCAGGATTGTGCTCTCCGGAAAGCTCACCGGTCCAAGATCACGGATCGAGAAAATTGTTGAGGGCTATATAGTACATGCAGGCAAGCCAGCTGAGGAGATTGTGCACACCGGCTTTGCAACTGCGGTCAGGAAACTGGGCACAATCGGATGCAAGATCCAGATCGTGCTGCCAGACACCACACTACCTGATGTCTTTAATTTAGTGGAAGTCGCGGCACCAGAACCTGTGATAGAGGAACCAGAGCATGCAGCAGGATCAACAGATGAGATGTCAAAACCGGTTACAACAGCCGAACCACCGATCAAACCAACCGATGCTGAGGTTGAGGCACCATCCGGAATTCCGGCAGGCGCCACAGAGACTCCTGGGGCTGTTGGGACGGAAGATTCCACTGAAACAAAAGATTCCACAGGGACATTGTCCGCTCCAGTTGAAATGAAGGGGTTGCCCGCTGGAGAACCCACCGAAACAAAAACTCTGCCAACAGCTGAGAAAAAAGTAGAAACCCGCCAGGTGGGTGGTTTTTGGGAGCACAAACACGACAGTCTTGACTGGCATGTGATGGCGGTTGTGCATAAGCCAGGTGAGCTTGGCGAACAGGAAGAGGAAGTTCGAGTAGTAGGCGGCGTCACTGAGCACAAGCATGGACGGTTCAGTTACTGGCATCCAAGATCGCGAGTGCATAAGGAGGCATAGAGCAGATGGCAAAACTTCGATCCGAGGAGATCCGGAACATGAGTCCGCAGGAAATGCTTGATGAGCTTGACTCACTGCGGTCAGAGTTGATCGGGGAGCGCGCGCTTGCATCCGCAGGCGGAGCGCCAGAGAACCCTGGACTTATCGGAGAACTACGACGTTCTATCGCACGAATCCGAACCATCCAGAAAGAGAAAGGTCTGTGATCATCTTTCGATCAATTTACGGTTGATTCATAACTGATTCATGACCAATTTCGTGGCAAAACGGCTATGGCTAAAGGATACAACATCACCCCTGAAAATCTGGTGCATCATACGCTGATCGGTCTTGAAGCTGTGGTTTCAGGCAGCACAAACCCTGATATGGTTGGGATCGCAGGCGCGGTGATCAACGAGACCAGAAACACACTGGTCATCAGTCCTTCCCTGACCGGGATATTCCACGGAAAATCAAACAGGGATATCAGTAGTGATATTAATGGTGGCAGCGATGGGGATTGCGGCAACAGATGCGTTGTGCCGGAGTCACCATCATACATGTCACCGGAATGTGACCTCGGCGATCCTGGTTTATCATCAGGAAATGACGACAGGATCGTCCCGAAGTCACATACCACCTTTATCTTTGGACTGCCGGGAAGTGACCGGGTCAGGGTCATGGTCAACGGAGGCTTGCTCGTGGCACGTCCCGAAGACCGAATTGCAAAGAAACATAAGAAGCCCGGACGCATATAGAACAACAACCGGGCAACGAACAATTGAATCGAAAAATAGATATTAATAGAGGAATAATCGATGGCAAGAAATATTGGATTGGCGAACGTACCCATACCGTCTGACACATGCGAGGATCCGAACTGCCCGTTCCATGGCAAACTGCCGATTCGAGGGCAGGTGCTGGGCGGAGTCGTTATCGGTTCCAAGATGGACAGAACTGTGGTGGTCGAGCGCACTCATGAGAGAAAAATATTCAAATACGAGCGATACGAAAAGCGCAGTTCTCGGATTCATGCTCACAACCCTCCGTGTTTGAATGCAAAAGAAGGCGACACTGTAAAAATTGCTGAGTGTCGCCCGCTAAGTAAGACCAAATCTTTTGTGGTGGTGTCAATAACATGAAAGGCATTCGCGCATCAATGACACGCCCGCTTAACACGGGAGCAAAGTTAAACTGCGTGGACAATACCGGCGCAAGGGTCGTAGGAGTTATCTCAGTCGTTGGATACCGCGGTGTAAAGAACCGGTATCCAAGGGCAGGCATTGGAGATATACTTGTGGTGTCTGTGAAGAAAGGCACTCCTGAGATGCGCAGGCAAATCCTGCGGGCTGTGGTGATCCGGCAGAAGAAGGAATATAAACGCCCTAATGGCATGCGCGTGTCGTTTGAGGACAATGCAGTGGTAATCACTGACGACGATGGCATCCCAAAGGGTACCGAGATCAAAGGACCGGTCGCAAGAGAGGTGGCAGAGCGGTTCCCGAAGATAGCGTCCGCAGCAACAATCGTTGTGTAGTCTTCAGGTGTTCTCTGATGGCAATCAGCCATTAGCGGTGGCTATCATCTTATTGCGGTGTGAGTGGCGATGCGGCGGCGGTTGAGGTTTTAGGTGTTGCCCGGAAATTTGCGGGCGTGGGGATCAGTCACCCGGGAAACACTATAATAACGTGACAGCCAACATCGCCTTCAGAAACTCCCCCGCTGGATATTGGATGATGCACTTGTAAAAACACGGAGCGAATGGCGAATGGCAAACATAATCGAAAAACCGGAAACGATTACCCCGCGCCCGAATCTACCGGATTATGATGAGACTTACAGGACGTTTGAGTGGAAGAATGCATACGACCAGGTTGCATGGGACGATCGCGGCAGGCTGAACGCGGCAGAGAGCGCAGTGGACCGACACGCCAGATCACCGCTGAAACACAAGGTTGCGCTGTACTGGCAGGGCGCGGACCGAAATGAGGAATACACGTTTCTTGAGCTCTCCAACCTCTCAAACAGGTTCGCAAACGTCCTGACGTCAGCCGGGATCAAGAAGCGTGACCGCGTATTCATATTCCTGCCACGAATCCCGGAGCTCTACGTAAGTTTTCTTGGCATCATAAAAACCGGGGCGATCGCAGGCACCATGTTCTCTGCATTCGGACCGGACGGACTGTATGACCGTCTGCATGACAGCGGCGCACGGTGCCTGATCACCAATTCAAGTCTCAAGAAACGAGTAAACGAGATAAAAGGTGATCTCCCTGATCTTGAGCAGATCATTGTGGTGGACGAAACTGATGTTGCGGAGGGAGAGATCAGTTACCCTGAAGCAATGAAGAAAGCATCTGATACGTTCGATGTTGCAATGATGTCGCCCAACGATCCTGCATTCATGTTGTACACGTCCGGAACCACGGGAAAGCCGAAAGGCGTGGTTCACAGGCATCTTGCGATCGTGCAGCAGCACATGACCACCGAATGGGTGCTGGACCTACACGACAACGACATCTACTGGTGCACCGCAGACCCTGGCTGGATCACCGGGATCACGTATGGCATACTCGGTCCGTTCTCATGCGGCGCATCGGTCGTGGTTCACGACGGCAGGTTCGATCCTGATGCCTGGTACTCGGTGATCGAGCAGTATCGTGTGACGGTCTGGTACAGCGCGCCAACCGCATTCAGGATGCTTGCGCAAGCAAAAGACGCACACAAGAACCATGATCTCAGCAGCCTCAGGCACATCTGCAGCGTTGGCGAGCCGCTTAACGCCGAGATTGTGCACTGGGGGATGCGGGCGTTTAAGCTGCCGATCCACGACAACTTCTGGCAGACCGAGACCGGAGGCATCCTGATCGCTAATTATCCGTCGATGCCGGTAAAACCCGGCTGGATGGGAAAGCCAACACCAGGGATCACGGCTGCAATTATTGATGACAACGGAATAGAGGTCCGGCGTGGTGTTGAGGGAAATCTCGCGCTAAAACCTGATTTTCCATCGCTCATGCTTGAGATATGGAAGAACCCCCGGAAACACGCGGAGTATTTCATGGGTGACTGGTATCTCACGGGAGACAGGGCTGTGCAGCATGAAGATGGTTATTATCTCTTCATCGGAAGGTCTGATGACGTGATCAACACATCCGGCGAACGCGTTGGACCGTTTGAGGTTGAATCAGTGCTGATCGAGCACCCGGCGATCGCGGAGGCTGGCGTGATCGGAAAACCGGACGCGTTACGTGGCGAGATCATCAAGGCATTTGTTGTGCTTGGCGACGATTATGAGCCATCTGACGATCTTGAGTCCGATGTGAGACGGTTTGTGAAGGCACGGCTTGCGGGTCACGCGTATCCGCGGGAGTTTGAGATTGTGGATGCGCTTCCAAAGACCCGGAGCGGCAAGATCGTCAGGAGAATGCTTCGGGCAAAAGAACTCGGGCTTCCGATCGGGGATGTCTCAACGCTGGAGTAGAGTTGGGATCCCGGTGCTCATCCGGAAAATATTAAAACCATCCACAGCCACAGATAACCTCATGGCAACCACACGGCGGAGAGCTGGCAAATCAAAGGACATCTTTGAGGAGAACGGAAAAACGTTCTTTGAATTCACAGACCGCACAACGGCATTTGACGGGGCAAAAGAAAACGAGTTCTCGCGCAAAGGCGAGGTCTGCTGTAGATTATCCACATACTGGTTCGAAATTCTGGAAAAAGAAGGCATACCAACACACTTCCGTGCTTTTGTCCCGCCAAACATCATGGAGGTCGAACCGCTCAACATTCTTCCGATCGAGGTTATCTGCCGTAATTTTGTTGCAGGATCGCTACTAAGACGGCATGAACGTGGAGAATCGTTGCCGATCGAGATCGAACCACGTCTCGGCGCACAGATACCCGGTGGAATGGTTGAGTTCACAACCAAGTTTGAGGCAAAGGACCGCCCGATCAACGAAAGAGAGATACTGGATAACGGATGGCTCACATTGGATGAACTGGATTCGATCAGGGATTGCACTCGCCTGACAAACAGGATCATGAGCGAGCGTCTGCTCAAGCGGGGCATCATCCTTGCGGATTTCAAGATCGAGTTTGGCAGGGACAAGAATGCCGCAGAAAAGATTCTGCTTGCAGATGAGGTCGGAACACCGGATGGCTGCCGGTTCTGGGATCGGGATGCTTACGAACAAGGTGTTATCGAAAGTCTTGACAAGGACGTGTACCGTTACGATAAAGGAGATCTCTCAGATGTCTATCTACACATTCAGAGAAGAATCTGCGAATAACCGCTGATATATGGTGCATCCACTGTACCTGTATCATGCGGATCAATGCGATCCGAAGAAGTGCACAGGCAAAAAACTGATTCGATTCGGGCTCGTGAAGCGGCGCAAGTCCACAGGGCTGCCACGCACCTCTATATTGTTAAGTCCGTTCTCACCAAGGGCGCTTGCCCCGAATGATGCGGGCACAAGCGTCTCTGCGCTGGATTGTTCGTGGGAACATGCGGAAACGGTTTTTGGAGAGCTCCGCCAGATGAAACAGAGAGCACTTCCATATCTGGTCGCTGCAAACCCTGTGAATTTCGGGAAGCCGTTCAAACTCACGACTGTTGAGGCATTTGCCGCTGCTCTGTGCATTTTTGGAGAGTTTGAGCAGTCAGCATTGATACTTAATAAATTCAAGTGGGGACATACATTTATTGAGCTGAACCGGCAGTTACTGGACGACTATGCGCAGGCAAATGACAGTTCAGAGGTTGTAGCGATTCAGAGCGAGTACCTTTAAAATATCTTTTTATAGATTGCGTGTGCATCTATATAACTATGAACGAGGGGATTTCATGCGCATAGACGAAGCAGTCAGCAGGTCGGCAGTCGATATCGCAGAACGCATCCAGGCGTCCGCTATACTGCTCCCTGACTCGTACGCTTCCGAAGAGCTTAAAACAAACATCCCAGTCGTAGTTCTACCAAAAAAAGCGTCTGATCTGGTGTATCAGACAATGCCGAGCTCCACCATAAAGGAAAAAACCGTGCTTCAGGAGCACATACAGAAACTTGCTGTTGTCGGGTATCTTGAAGGCGCGATCAGCGGCTTGATCGTGGGGGTGATCGATGCCCCGAACTTTGACTCAATCGTTGTATATGACCCCCGCGAGAGCCATGCAGTGAAATCAATGCAGAAATGCGAGAAAATCGTGTGTTCCGATGTTTTTCGTGCGGTCATGAGCCTCTCACTCGAATTCGCGCTCGAGGGACGAGAAGGCAGACACATCGGCACAGCATTCATCATAGGAGATGAACAAAACGTTTTTGAAAGGTCCCATCAGCTCCTGCTCAACCCATTCAAAGGACACGCCCGCCACACCCGGCTGGTCACAAATAACGATAACTGGGAGACAATCAAGGAGTTTGCGCAACTGGACGGCATTTTCGTAGTGTCAGGTGATGGGGTTATGTGCGCGTCCGGCAGATATCTTGATGTGGATGCAAGATCGATAACCATCCTGCAAGGTCTTGGCGGGCGACATGCAGCATCAGCCGCAATCACCGCCGAAACCGATGCGGTCGCAGTCGTTGTCTCCGCATCCGGCATAATCCGCGTGTACCAGGACAGTGAGCAGATCATCGTTATCGACCCCGGAGAATGGGTCGGGCGGTTCTACCGCAACATACTTGAGTCAGACGACAAATCACAATCATAATCACAATCCCAAACATGATCAAAAACCACGATCACCATGCGCAAATACCTGCCCTCGTGCACAAGGCAAGCAAAGCAGGGAGCGTTGATGTCGTGCTGATCGCCGGCTACATCACCAACTTCGGACCGGACAAACTAACCTACGATCTGCTCAGCCTGCTTGAGCCGCTCAAATGCCCTGTGCTCGCGATCCCGGGAAACTGCGACCAGAAAAGCACCGTGTTTTCATAATATTTAGTGAGGGGGCGCAAATCGTTGAGATATTGCAACACACTTAAGTTAGCTAACCTCTTATTAGAGGTGGTTAATAATGATTGAGGAGTTTGAATACAAAGGGATATGGTGGCTTCCGGATAAGCCCGAAAAACAGACCTCCGGAACTCTTAGTTTTACTCCCGGCGAAGGAGCGATATTGGATTTAATCGGTTCTTTTACAGATGCCAAAGAAGCAGCAGAGCCTGCAGATATTATTTTAGGGAGGGCATCTAATATTGGAGACATTACCCTGTATAAATGTTTTGAAAACAAGGTAAGTTATAGTTCCGCAGGATTTCAAACCTCTTCATTCTACGCCAACATGATTTTTATAGGTGCACACTTCCAGAAGTCGGAGGACATCAAATTTAAAAGCATCTATGTCCATTATTTATATTTGGATGAATGGGCCAATATCTCCGGGTTTGATATTCAAAGTCTCCCTGATGGGGGGATAGTTATAAAACACAAGTTGCCTGAACCCATTAAGATGCGCATTGATGATGGCTGCGAGGTATGCATCATTATCCGCGCTGAAGTCTCCCCTAACCATGTTGTGCAAAAGGATGCAACTATTAAGCAGAGAACATATATAAAAATAGAGACATCGGAAGAAAAATCCTTTGAAGAATATGAGGGAATGATGTATCAGATACAGAATTTTTTAAGTTTGGGAGTTTGGGAGTCAGTGTATCCGTTGGCAATCGAAGGAATAACAGAAGCAAACATGAAGAATACGAAAGATGGAACTTATTTTCCGCCGGTTAAAATATCATATGAACTGATAGACAGTCCCAAGGTATCTAAAACATTACTTCCGCGGGACATGCTTTTTACTTTTGAAGATATTTCTGACAGATTCGATATTTTCCTGAGAAAATGGTTTGAGACAGCGGATTTATTAAAACCTACTTATGATCTGTATTTTGGAACATTATGCAATCCTCATATGTATCGTGAGTACCATTTCTTAAGTTTAATGCAAGCTATAGAATCATTTCACCGGTGTATATATGGGGGAGACTATTTATCAGATGACGAGTATAAAGAGATTCACAATGTTCTCGTAAATGCGATTCCAGATTGGGTTAAAAAAGATTTTAGAAACAGCTTGGAAAGTAAACTGAAGTATGGTAACGAGTTTTCTCTAAGAAAAAGATTAAAAGAACTTTTTAATGAATATCAGAATGAAATTCCAGGTCTATTTATACAAAACAAAGGTGCTTTTATTGAACAAGCGGTTGATACCAGAAATTATCTAACCCATTATGATAAAGATCTGAAAGAACGTGCTGCCAGTGGGATTGGCATTTTTCACCTTACCTATAAATTGAAAATGTTGCTGGAAATATGTTTACTGAGAGAATTGGGGTTTAGTTCAGAAGAAATTAAAGACCGTTT
Source organism: Methanosarcinales archaeon (assembly GCA_004211975.1). Lineage (GTDB taxonomy): Archaea > Halobacteriota > Methanosarcinia > Methanosarcinales > Methanogasteraceae > Methanogaster_D. Next base: position 21,141 of record RXIK01000144.1, read on the forward strand.
TCCAAAAATACTTAGGAGGTATCGGAGGTATGATTTTATCCAATAACACTTCGACTAACCGAATAGATCTGGCTACGTGTCTTCGGCACTCCACTCAAATCAGACCACATGGCTGGACTTCAGATACACTTGGAATGTTAAACATAAGCATACTGCAATCAATCAAGGTGAAAACATGAAATTACTCGCAATATCCGATCCACACGGCGATTACGCGCAGATACCTGCCCTCGTGCGCAAGGCAAGCAAAGCAGGGAGCGTCGACGTCGTACTGATCGCCGGCGACATCACCAACTTCGGACCAGACGAACTAACCTACGATCTGCTCAGCCTGCTTGAGCCGCTCGAATGCCCTGTGCTTGCGATTCCAGGAAACTGTGACCAAAAAAGCATTCTTACAACCCTTGATGCGTCAAGCGCAGTCAATCTTGAGAATACCATGCACACCATCGGGAATGTCACATTTGTCGGCATCGGCGGCTCGAACCCGACGCCATTTGACACGGTGTTCGAGCGATCAGAAGATGAGATCAGTGCGATGCTCGACGATCTGTTGAGCCGGGCAGGCGGGGACGCGCGAATCGTGTTGTTGTCACATGCGCCCCCAAAGAACACGCTTGACCGGATACCCGGAGGGAATGCGGGAAGCGAGGCGATTGCAGGCGCAATCGGCAAAGCAGACCTGATCGTGTGTGGGCACATCCACGAGGATCAGGGAACAATGGTTGTAAGCGCGCATGGAAAAGAGACCGTGGTCGTAAATGCCGGACAGGCATCTCAGGGGAAGAGCATACTCCTCATGATCAATGGTGGCATCGAGGCGCAGCTCAACAACATCTGAGACCTGAGAAACAGCTGCGAGAGCCTCGGGCGGGAATTGAACCCGCGACCTCGTCATTACCAATGACGCGCTATACCGCTAAGCCACCGAGGCACGATGTCTCTTGATTGCTGTGGAATGGTTATCAAGATTTCGGTTCGGGCAGGGATGCGTGGTCGAGGTTGCTACTGTTCGATCGGGAAATTGCGAATCTCTTCCGAAATGGCGAAGGGATGTATGGTGGGTTATGAGACATTACTAATTATGTGGAAAAATATATACCCATCAACGAACAATTCACAGAAAGAAGGGAAAGGCATGCAAGTGGAACCGCTCCAGCAACTATTATACCTCAGATACGGCACATATCGGCATCTGCTCTCCGATGGAGATGAGATCCGCCCATGAGCGACGATGATGTACTTCAAAAGATCAAGAAAGCCGCAAGAAAAGGAGCGACAGAGCTTGACCTCTCACATAACCAGCTGACCGTTCTTCCGCCCGAGATCGGTGAACTGACCTGCTTGACACGGCTTGGCCTCTCGGGTAACCAGCTGACAACTTTTCCTCCTGTGATCAGTAAACTGACCAACCTGACAGAGCTTAGCCTCGTGAATAACCAACTGACCACACTTCCCCCTGAGATTGGCAAACTGACGAACCTGACATGGCTCAACCTCCATGATAACCAACTGACTGCTCTTCTTCCTGAGATCACTGAACTGAAGAGCCTGAAATGGCTTAACCTCTGGAGTAACCAGCTGACCGCTTTTCCTCCTGAGATTACTGAACTGAAAAGCATAACAGAGCTTTACCTCCGGAGTAACAAGTTGACAGCTCTTCCTCCTGAGATCGGTGGACTGACCAACATGACCGATCTTGACCTCCAGAGTAACAAGCTGACTGCTCTTCCTCCTGAGATTGCTGGACTGACCCGCCTGACATATCTTAACCTCCAAGATAACCCACTCCCGATCCCGCCTGAAATCATAACGAAAACAGACGAACCCGCGACCATCATCAACTATTATCTGCAGCACGAAGCCGGTGAGAAGAAGCCACTGAACGAGGCAAAGATGCTCCTTGTCGGGCAGGGGAGCGTGGGCAAGACATCGCTTGTGAAGCGTCTGCTTCGGGACGAGTTTGACCTGCATGAAGAGAAGACCGAAGGCATCGGGATCGAAGAGTGGCAGGTTGTGGTTAATGACCAGAAGATCAGGCTCAATATGTGGGACTTTGGTGGGCAGGAGATCATGCATGCCACGCATCAGTTCTTCCTGACCAAACGCAGCCTGTACCTGCTCGTTCTGGATGCGCGGCTCGGGGATGAGGAGAACCGGATTGAGTACTGGCTCAAGATCATCAAGAGCTTCGGCGGGGATTCTCCAGTTATAATTGTCGTCAACAAGGTCGATGAGCAGCCGCTCGACATTGATGGACGGGGACTTATGGCAAAGTACAGGAGCATCAAGAAGATCGTCGAGGTCTCCTGCAAAACAGGTGGCGGTATCGATGAACTAAAAGATGTCATCGCAGAAGAGGTCGGCTCGCTTGAGCATGTACACGATCCGCTACTGACTACATGGTCCGCTGTCAAGAGCAAGCTGGAAGGAATGGGTAAGGACTATATTCCTTATCATGAGTATCTGAACATGTGTCAGACTGAAGGCATAACCGATGATCTCAGTCAGCGTACCTTAATCCGCTTACTTCATGATCTGGGTATCGTGCTTAATTTCAATGACGATCCCCGACTGGAAGATACCAATATCCTAAACCCGGAATGGGTCACCAACGGCGTTTATAAGATTCTGAATTCTAAAGAGTTGTTGCAGATAGGGGGTGTTCTGGAATGGGACATGCTGAGCCGGATATTGGACTCTTCCGAATATCCCCGCGATAAACACATATTTATCATGGATATGATGCGCAAGTTCAAACTCTGCTTTGCTTTTGAGGACGTTCCCGATCCGAGATTCCTGATTCCGGATCTGCTCCCCAGGGAAGAACAATATACAGGCGAATGGGGCGATGCGCTGGCTTTCCAGTACCATTATGATGTGCTTCCGGGAAGCATCATCTCACAATTCATCGTGCGTATGCACCCCTCTATCTGCGAAAATACCTACTGGCGCAGTGGGGTTGTACTGGAAGACAAGGATAGTGGGAATAAAGCACTGGTTAAGGCAGACAGTGATGACAAAAAGGTCTTTATCCGGGTTAGTGGCATAGAGCAGACCCGGCGAATCTTCCTTGGCATCATCCGTTCCAATTTTGATCACATCCACAAAACCATTCCTGGAATCGAACCCGAAGAGAAGGTGCCCTTGTTAGATCATCCAGAGATTGTGGTTGGTTACAGGCATCTACTGAACATGGAAAAGAAGGGTGTAACGACTCATTTCCCGGAAGAACTTGAAGGAACAGGGGTTGACGTCAAAGAACTGCTCAACGGCGTTGAATCTGAAGAAGATCGCAGAGAACGAAGAAAAGAAAGCGGCGCTGGAATAACTGCGGGGAGGGATGTGATAATTAGCGCTGTGGGAGGTCAAATTGCGATAGAAAAAGATATCGCACAGCAGGAAAACGGCATGAAAGGCGTGGGGCTCGCACATCGACCAACACCATCACCTCCACCGGGAACCGAGCATGCGAACCCGTGGAGTTCAGGGTCATTCTATCTGATGGCAATAGTCGTCATCATGACTGTGATCGCTGTTATCATCAAAAATATACCATGGTATGCCATTCCGGTCGTGATTATTGGAGGAATAGTAATCATCGCTGTGATTGGTGCTTTGCAACTTAGGCAGGATAACAGGTTGAGTGAGGCTAGCTTCCTGGCACTCGTGCGTGAGACTTTCAAGCAGTTGCCTCTGCTCAAGACTCTGCTCAAGAAATGAAGCCTTCCCAAAAGATATATCGCGTGTCCTGGATTGCTGTGGAATGATCATCATGATTTCGGTTCACCGATTCCGCTTTTTTTTCAGGTTAACGTCCCGTTTTCCGGGTTACCACCACGAAGACCCCTCGCATGTACCATCGTTTCAATCAACCGGAAAAATTAAAAAGCCAGATAAAAACTACCCACACTTTTATAACTTGTCCCGTACATCCGAATTTAGCATCTCAGGTATGAGCTTGCGAGAAACCTGCCGGGAGGCATGGATATGGATGGATACACAGGAAAGATTCTGGAGGTAGATCTGGGCACCAGCAGGCTTGTTGACCGATCTACAGATGAAAAAACCGCACGTAGGTTCCTTGGTGGCAAGGGGCTTGGGCTTAAGATCTTGTATGATGATTTTAAGCCTGATGTTGATCCGCTTGGTCCGGATAATGTTATGGTCTTTGCAACCGGACCTGCGACAGGCACCAGTTTTCCGACTGGTGGCAGATATCATGTGATGGCGATGAAGTCCCCGCTCACCGGCTCCGTCGGAAGCTCGAACTCAGGGGGTCGATGGGGGCATCTTCTCAAGGCTGCCGGGTATGATGCGATCGTTGTGAGAGGTGCATCCGATACGCCGGTATACCTTCGAGTGGTTAATGGCAAGGCTGAACTTGTGGGTGCTGCCGGGTTATGGGGGAAGACCACGTTCTCAACGACTGACGAGATCACAGCAGAGATTGGAGAGAGCGCATCGGTTGCATGTATCGGACCTGCCGGCGAGAATCTGGCAGCGATTTCATGTATTATCAATGATAACTACCGGGCGGCGGGCAGAACCGGCATGGGCGCGGTCATGGGCAGCAAGAAACTCAAGGCGATCGCAGTTTATGGCACTGAGAATGTGACGATTGCAAGACCTGATGAGATGAAGGAACACGTAAAGAGCGCCATCCGGAAGATAAAAGAGAACCCGGTCACTGGCGAAGCCCTCCCGACTTATGGGACCGCGGTGCTCGTTAATATTATCAACGGACACGGCGCTTATCCTGCGCGGAACTTTCAGACCGGATATTTCCCTGATGCTGATCGTCAGAGTGGTGAAACGCTTGCCGGTACGTATCTCATCGGAAAGAAAGCGTGCTGGGGATGTCCAATTGGATGTGGACGATCCACAGCAGTTCCGGACGGGGCATTCAGTGTAACCCGGGGCGAAGGACCTGAATATGAGACTATATTTGCATTTGGCTCTGATTGCGGGATAACAGAACTTGATGCGATCACAAAAGCGAACCATCTCTGCAACGAACTTGGGCTTGACACTATCTCTATGGGCGCAACCATCGCAGCGGCTATGGAACTTGTTGAGAACGGAAAAATTCCGGAATCAATATTGCATGGTCTCAACCTAACGTTCGGAAACGCCGGAGCGATGGTGGAAGCGGTATGGATGACCGCCTACCGTGCAGGGATTGGTGATGATCTGGCTCTCGGTTCTCTGGGGCTCGGAGAGAAATATGGCGCACCTGAGCTTTCGATGAGCGTGAAAGGTCTTGAACTCCCTGCTTATGACCCGCGCGCTGTGCAGGGTATCGGTCTTAACTATGCAACTGCTAACCGCGGCGGCTGTCATGTGAGCGGCTACCTGATATCGCCGGAGATCTTAGGGCTTCCTGAAAAACTGGATCCTTACACAACAGAAGGAAAAGCGCAGTGGACAAAGACATTCCAGGATTTCACGTCGCTTGTCAACTCATCGGTGGTCTGTCTCTTCAACACGTTCGCTCTCGGATTACCTGATTATGCGGATATGCTCTCATGCATCACCGGATGGGATTTGGATGCTCAGGAGCTACTGATGATCGGCGAGCGAATAACTAATCTTGAGAGATTGATGATCAACCGGTACGGGTTTGATGAAAAGGATGACGCGTTGCCGAAGAGATTCGACGAACCGATGCCGGATGGACCATCCAAAGGTCACGTATCACTTCTTGATGAGATGTTGTCCGAATACTATGAACTTCGCGGATGGGAACATGGCAAACCAGGATCCGGGAAACTAAGAGAACTGGGGCTCTGAGCACATTTTTCCGGTGCCACTTGGGTGGACGTGCTTGTTGCTTTCTGTAATTCGCAGGGTGCCTGCACTTTTCCACTCTTCCGGGAGGATCCGGTTGTGGCAAGGAAGATTAAACCACAGAGATCTCAGGGAATCACAGGCAAACAAATTATGTCACCGTCCGCCAAAATCACCAGCATGAAGCACACGCCCGGCACTGGCACCAACACCAACACCAACAGCGGATATGTACCCGGCAGATCGATTGCGGAGATCGCAGAAGAGTACAATATCCCGGTTGACTCAATCATTAAACTCGGGTCAAACGAAACCCCGCTTGGACCCTCGCCCGCCGCCGTGCAAGCCGTGACCGACCGCGCATCCGGGATCAGCGTGTACCCTGAAAGCGACGCAAAAGACCTCTGCAACGCAATATCAGAGTACACCGGGCATCCTGCCGAAACCATCGTAGCCGGCGCAGGTATGGACGGAGTTATCGACACCCTGATGCGGATCTTGATGCCGGGAGAGGCAATCATCCCGACACCGACATTCAGCTACTATGCAATCTCAGCACGCGCGCACCACGGAACACCGGTCTTCACTCCTCGTAACCGCGACTTTTCAGTTGACCCGCAGAACATACTATCGCAGGTGACTGATGAGACGCGGGTCATATTCATCTGCTCGCCAAACAACCCCGGCGGGAACCTGATACCGGAGTCAGACCTCCGGATAATCCTTGAAGGGCTGGAAGGACGTGACGCGATCGTTTTTCTTGACGAGGCGTATGTCGAGTTCTCGGAACGGAGCATGATCAACCTCGCGAAGAAACATGACAATCTGGTGGTCGGGCGCACGCTCTCAAAGGCGTTCGGGCTTGCCGGACTGCGGGTTGGCTATGGGGTCATGTCCGAGCGGACCCGGGAGCGATACCTTAAGTATGCGACCCCGTTTGCGGTCAGCAGCCTTGCAACTGCGGCAGGTATTGCAGCACTTGGCGACAGGGAGCACCTGACCCGCAGCATTAGGCTTGTCAGGGACGGGCGCAAAAAACTTGCAGGGATCCCGTTTCCGGTGCATCCATCCGAGGCAAACTTCGTGCTCGTGAACGTATCACCGCACAGGTCGGATGCGGTCTGCGACTTTCTTGCTCGCAGGGGGCTAATCGTGCGGGATTGCTCGTCATTCCGTGACGCCGGCGATTCACTTGTCCGGGTGAGCGTTGGGACCGCGGAGCAGAATGCTCGGGTGGTGGATGCGTTTTCGGAGTTTCAGAACTCATAATAAGGGTTTGCCAGAAAACAATCTGTTAAAATTCGTGGCATTCGGCACATTCGTGAAATTCGTGATAAAATCAGCATAAAGGATCACGAATGAACGAATCGCACGAATGTCGGGGATGTAGCGTGAGCTACTTTATTTTTCGGTAAGCACTAAGTCTCTGGTACGTGGGATTGTCATATAATGCGGTGTTCGGGGCATATCCTTGTTGGTGGTGCGGTTGGATAAGCCCAAATATAGTATGAAATCTCTTGAATGAATCTTGTTCTTGGGCAAATAACACTTAATCTGTGTCCATCTGTGAAATCTGTAGCTGATAAAAGCTTTTAGCCACAGATGAGCACTGATTTCACTGATTTCGCCAATCCAATCATACCACTGTTTGCAGGATTAGTATCATGTTTTTCAACCGACCAGAATAACTTAAAAAGACTCACAAGATTGCACGAATTTCAACAAGAACGTATGATGGCAGGATGTAAAATGCAAACAGATTGCCAATGTTTTGTATGAGTAACACAAGTGCCCATGCTGCTAAACGGGACTGCATTACGGGTTAAAACACCTTCACAAGATGCCAGACCAGTTTCATCTTTGAGTGCGCGGCTGATAAACACAGTACGGCTCTTCCGCGAGGTAATCGCCGGTTGCCGAGTATGCGCGGGCACGGCATCCGCCGCAAACCCCTTTATACTCACAGATTCCGCATTTCCCTTTCAGCTTACTTAAATCACGCAGATCCTGAAAGACCTTTGCGTGGTCCCATATCTCCTTAAAACCGGTCTCCCGGATGTTTCCTGCAAGAACCGGCAGGTATCCGCATGGATAGACTCCGCCGTTCCGTGAGATGAAACAGAAGCCTGTGCCGCCGAGACAGCCTTTTGTCATCGCCTCAAAACCGTGAGTCTCCACGCTGACCTTAACCCCTTCTTCTTTTGCGCGCTCCCGCATGATCCTGAAATAATGTGGCGCGCACGTCGCCTTCAACTGGAGCCCGACTTTGCCACGCTGGTCATAGAACCAGTTCAAGACCCGCTCGTATTCATTTGGCGGTATCTCGTCTGCCTCCTGCCCACGCCCTGTTGGGACTAAGAGGAAGATGTGGAGTGCGTCCGCGCCAAGGTCGGTGCTAAGATTAAGGATTTTTGGGATTTCGTCGATGTTTTCCTTTGCTATCGTGGTGTTGATCTGCAGGCTGATACCTGCCTTCAGGATTTCGGATATTCCGCGTATTGCCCCATCAAAAGCTCCCGAAACCCCGCGAAACGCGTCATGTGTCTTTGCATTAGCACCATCGATGCTTACGCTGATCCGGGATATGCCCGCGCTCTTCAGCCTCTTTGCAACATCCCGGGTAACCGGCGTACCGTTGGTCGCAAGCACAACTCGAAGTCCCTTATCAACGCCGTACCTTGCTATTTTATACACGTCACTACGCATCAGCGGCTCCCCACCACTCAGGATGAGTATCGGGCTTGCAAAATCTACGATCTCGTCGATCAGGTGGAAAGCCTCGTCTGTGGACAGTTCGTCAGGATCCGGAGTCTTGGTGGACGAGCCGCGACAATGCTTACATTTGAGGTTGCAGGCTCCGGTAAGCTCCCATGCGATCAGGCGAGGTTTTATATCTTTCATTATGGTTCCTGTTATGATCTGTAACCGGTATCATTATTTGTCAATGCCGGATCATCTCCAGCACATCACAGATCTTGTTCATCGTGCCTGCAACTGTCTGCATCCCCGTAATATCCGATTCTGCCGGTGCATACACGATTCCACCGAAATGGCTATTATCGCCGACTATGATCATCCCGTGTACATGCATCCAGTCATGGATCGCCTGGATCGTCTTCTCCTGCCCGCCATTACGCGAGCCACCGACAGCGATCGCGCCTCCGATCTTGCCTGACAGCAAAAAATCTTGTTTTCGTAAGGGAAGTGTTCTGTCAAGAAGCGCCTTTAATTGAGCGGTCATACCCCCGAAGTAAACCGGCGAGGCAACGATGATTGCGTCGGCATCTTCAAGTTGGGAGTATAATGCTGTCATGTCATCCTTAATTGTGCACTCCCCCGTATCCGCGCAACTGCCACATCCTGTGCATGGGGCGACAGTATGTTCGGAGAGGAAGATTCGGTCTACCTCAAACTCCCTGTTCTCTGCTATGTCAAGTGCGGTGTTGACCAGTTGTTCGCTGTTCTGGTGCATCCTCGGACTTCCTGATATTCCTGTGATCTTCATGGTAATCCCTCGCGCATAGTCAGGCATCATACTTAGGTAGACTTATGGTTTATGCCAGGGATTGTTATGTCGTATTGCCATATTGTATCGCGCATACATCGATAATGTCCGCGCAGGTTCCCGCGCCACAGTGTAATCGGTTTCGTGGTATATTATCTGGGTTATAACAGTGCGTTTTCATACTAAAATACTATTGTAAGCAATATTATCCGGGTATATCGTTAGCTAACTGCTGCGCGCAGGTGGTGAACCATGCATGACCAACACAAACAAAGAAACGCTATGCGGCAACTGTCCACCTCGCAAACACCATCCGCGTGATGCCTGCAACCCTCTGAATTCTCCATGAATAATCATGTAGGAACGAAAAGTTTATATAACATATCTATGACTATGATTAGTTGCACCAATAGATTTCAGACCACGCACACTCTGGTATCATGCATGTCAGTTCGTGAGGCAATTGTGACATGCGACTTGCTCTGATGGTGATGCTACGTGGGTTATGTCAGAGTTGCGCAGGGCTGGTTTGTTGAGCTGTAATAATATAGGAGGAACATAACGTGGCAGACACAATAGACCTCTATGATGACAGAGGGAAAAAGCTGAAAAGCGATGTCGACCTTCAAGCCATAAGCCCCCTCAAGAACTCGGCTATTCTTGGCATGGTTAATACCGTTAAGAGAACGGTAGCTGTTAACCTCGCCGGTATTGAGAAGGCATGCAAAAAAGCAAGCTATGGTGGACAGAGCCGGAACATTCCGGGACGTGAAGTAGACATCGACCCAACCGCGAAAGCAGACAAGATTGCAGCACGAGTCAAAGAACTGATTCAGGTCGAAAAGGGCGACGACACTGAAGTCGCAGTTCTTGGTGGCGGGAAATTCTTGAGAGTCGCAGCACCAACCAGGAGAATCGAAGCTGGCGCTGAATATGTGGCTGGAATGACCTGCACGGCAGCAGCACTTACCGAAGCACTACGCGAGGAGTATAATCTCGGTATGTACGACACGCCTTATGTCAAGAACGCAATCTGGGGAACATACCCACAGACGATGGACATGAAGGGCGGAAACGTGCTCTCAGTACTGGGTATTCCACAGAACGATGAAGGTCTGGGATTCGCTCTCAGAAACATCATGGCAAACCACCTTGCAATGCTATCCCAGAGAAACGCAATGAACTGCGCTGCAATCTCAAGCATTCTTGAGCACTGCGGAGTATTTGAGATGGGACAGGCAATGGGTCTCTTTGAGCGATACCAGTTACTTGCACTGGCGTACCAGGGATTAAACGCAAACAACATGGTGTACGACATGGTCAAGAACAACGGCAAGACCGGAACAATCGGTACCGTTGTCCAGGAGACTGTCGGACGCGCAATTGATGACGGCGTCATTTCAGTCGACAAGACGATGCCATCAGGATACAAGGTCTACAAGGCAAACGATGTGTGCCTGTGGAACGCGTACTGCGCAGCAGGCACGATGGCAGCAACAATGGTGAACTGCGGTGCACTCCGTGGCGCACAGGCTGTATCCTCAACACTTCTGTACTTCAACGACATGATCGAGAAGGAAACCTCACTCCCAGGATGCGACTGGGGTAGAGTCGAGGGTACTGCGGTAGGATTCTCCTTCTTCAGCCACTCAATCTACGGCGGCGGCGGTCCTGGTGTGTTTAACGGTAACCACGTTGTTACAAGACACTCCACAGGAATGGCTATCCCATGCGTGGCAACGGCTGTTGCACTTGATTCAGGGACGCAGATGTTCTCGCCAGAGTCAACATCCGCAATCGTGCTTGACACATTCCAGGATGTACCAATCATGATGAACCCACTCAAGGAGGTCGCATCAGCGGTGTAAAGAGGGATTGTTTCATGGCTACAACTTTAGATACTGATCCCGTACAATACGAGATATTTCCGCAGAGGATGCTCAACCCTTCCTCGGCACAGGAGCTCTTGAATCGGCTTGAGCAGATCAAGGGTGTTACCCGCGTGCTGGTCCAGGGACCCAGACTTCCGCTCACAGTTCCGTACGGACCTGGAAAAGGTGTTCCGGTTGACCACACGGCTCGAGAGATCATCCGGGTAGGCGACCAGGTGATGGAACTGCAAGTCAAGGTAGGACGGATACGCCTCGAAGCAGAGACTGATGTGATGGAAGAAGTCAGAGCAATATGTGATGAGCTGTTTACGTTCCCCTTTGAACTCAAAGAGGGACTGTTCCTTCGCAGGAAGGCGACCGTCACCGATTATGCAAAGTACGGTCCTGATGAACAGGTTGAGGACAAGAGCATATACGGGATGACCGATCCAAGTATGACACCGACTTCGAGAATTTGCGAGTCATGCGTTGATACGAGGGAATGATATGTTTGGCAGGGAGACACAGGTTATCGATTGCAGGGAAGGCATGGGTCTTGGGAAAGGAGGTGGGCTTGCCCAGCGCGGCACGCTTTCTGAAACCGGACGACCTGATGTAATCGCAATCGCAATGTCCCCCGGAAGGCGCCACATCACAAAACCTGTCTGCGAGATCACGCACGGACTCAGGAGAGAAGGAATCCAGGTCAGTGTGCTCGTACTCGAAGCCGGAGCAGGCGTTCCAGAGGAGGGACCCGGCGATAAGATGGCGAAGGGATACGGACCGAAGTTTGGTCTGACCCAAAAAGAGATCGAGCAGATATCGCGGCATCGCGTAGCGTTAATCCATCTCGGAAATATCGATTCGCATGTGATCTACAAGACAAAGTACGTACTGAAATATGTAGATATACCTGCGGTTATCGCCTGCCAGAATCCGGTTGACTTTGAGGATTTTGCAAAGGCAGGGATCAAGACACGACTGGTCATGCCCATGAACAAAGATATCGATACACAGGGCACAGTCATGGAGATTGTAGCCGGAATTACGAGAGGAGTCACCTGCCAGCGCGGTAGTTTGAACGAACTCGTAAAAGCAATTATGAAAACAATACCACAACATACATAAGGAGATATAATTATGGCATACACACCACAATACTATCCAGGAGCTTCACACATCGCAGTGAACAGAAGAAAGCACATGAGTGGAGACATTGAGAAACTGCGAACCGTATCAGACGATGATATGGTAGCGGCACTCGGACACAGGGCACCAGGCGCAGACTATCCAAGCATCCACCCACCACTCAAAGAGATGGGTGAACCAGACTGCCCGATCAGACAGATGGTTGAGCCAACACCAGGCGCATCAGCAGGAGACCGTGTCAGATACTCACAGTTCACCGACTCGATGTACTCCGCACCATCAGTCCCATACTTCAGAAGCTACTATGCAGCGATCAACTTCCGTGGCGTAGACCCAGGAACACTGTCAGGCAGGCAAATCGTGGAAGCCAGAGAGCGTGACATGGAGGAACAGTGCAAGGCATCACTCGAGTCAGAGATGACATGCCCGGCTCTCGCAGGACTGCGAGGCTGCACAGTTCACGGACACTCACTGAGACTCGCTGAAGACGGAATGATGTTCGACATGCTTCAGAGGACACATCTTGAGGGCGGAAACGTCATTGAGGACAAAGACCAGGTTGGTGTACCTATCGACAGGAAGGTCAACCTCGGAAAGCCAATGAGCGAGGAAGAGGCAAAGAAGAGAACCACCATCTACCGGACTGATGGTGTCAAGTACAGGGACGAGCCAGAGGTTCTTGACCATGTACACCTTGTGCACCACAGAAGAACAATGTACGGATACCGACCTGAGACGGCGGCAGAGACCGCGCCAGGTGTCGGACCTGTTACATACAAGACGGTGTAAGGGAGGTAGATATAAATGGCATACAAATATCCATCAGAGAAACTGTTCGTTGAGGCACTGAAGTCAAAGTTCGCGGGACTCGATCTTGCTGACCAGAAGACCCAGTACAAGCGTGCCGGATACGTCCAGAACTCACGAAAGAGAGAATTCCAGGCAGCAGGCAAGGCAGTTGCAGAGAAGCGTGGCATGCAGCAGTACGATGTGAACGTGCACCTTGGCGGTATGACGCTCGGACAGAGGCAGCTCGTACCATACAAGCTCTCAACCCAACCGGACATAGTAGAGGGCGATGACCTGCAGAATGGACCTTGCTCACGAGACTCTTGAAAAGCGTCTCGGAAAAGAGGTTACACCTGAGTCGATCGCCGGCTACATGGAAGCAGTAAACCACACCATGCCAGGCGCAGCTATTGTGCAGGAGCACATGGTTGAAACACACCCTGGACTTGTTGACGACTGCTACGTGAAGATGTTCACTGGCGACGACGAACTCGCAGACGAGATCGACTCGCAGTACGTGATCAACATCAACGACCTCTTCGACAAGGAAGGACAGAACGAGAAGCTCAAGGCTGCAATAGGCAAGACCACATGGCAGGCAGTACACATCCCAACAATCGTTGTGCGCTGCTGTGACGGTGGTAACACATCCAGATGGAGTGCAATGCAGATCGGTATGTCGTTCATTGCGGCATACAACATGTGCGCTGGTGAGGCTGCAGTAGCAGACCTTGCGTTCGCGGCAAAGCACGCAGCAGCAATCCAGATGGCTGAGATGCTTCCAGCAAGAAGAGCAAGATCACCAAACGAGCCAGGAGGACTTTCCTTCGGTTACTGCGCTGACATGGTCCAGAAGATGCGAGTCAAGCCGGAAGACCCGGTCTTGTACACACTTGAGGTCGTTGCTTGCGGCACGATGCTCTACGACCAGATATGGCTTGGATCATACATGTCAGGCGGTGTCGGATTCACGCAGTACGCAACAGCAGCATACACCAACGACGTGCTGGATGACTTCACGTACTACGGATACGACTACGCACTGAAGAAGTACAAAGAGGACGGAGCAGCGCCAAACGACCTTGCAACCGCAACCGAACTTGCAACTGAGGTTACCTTAAACGGCATGGAGTGCTACGAGGACTACCCAACGCTTCTTGAGGACCACTTCGGTGGATCCCAGAGAGCAGGAATCCTTGCAGCAGCCAGTGCATGCACAACCGGTATCGCAACCGGTAACGCACAGGTAGCACTGTCTGCATGGTACATGTCGATGTACCTGCACAAGGAAGGCTGGGGACGACTCGGATTCTTCGGATACGACCTACAAGACCAGTGCGGTGCAACCAACGTATGCTCGTACCAGGGTGACGAGGGATGCTGCCTCGAACTCCGTGGCGCAAACTACCCGAACTACGCGATGAACGTAGGTCACCAGGGCGAGTACGCAGGATTCACTGGTGCAGCACACGCAGGCGCACACGACGCATACTGCTGCAACCCACTCGTGAAGGTGACATTCGCTGACCCATCACTGGTATTCGACTTCTCCGACATCAGGAAGGAGTACGCCAAGGGCGCGATGCGAACATTCAGACCAGCAGGCGAGCGCAGCCTGGTTATACCAGCAGGCGTATAGGCGAGCAATCGCCTATCCCTTTTTCTTTTTTTTTGCGATGGTCTGAGTTGGAACTTGTTTTGGTTAGCACACCCTCTACCGGTGTGAGCATCCTCCTATCCCAAGTGTTATCCTCCCGTAGCCTCTGCTACACCGCCCCGAGAAACCGTGTGTTGTTTAGTGCTTACCGAAAAATAAAGTAGCAAAGTTGGCTGATGTCACGCTACATCCCCGACATTCGTGCGATTCGTTCATTCGTGATCCTTTATGCTGATTTCATCACGAATTTCACGAATGTGCCGAATGCCACGAATTTTAACAGATTGTTTTCTGGCAAGCCCTTAGATGCGGTGAAAAACACCCCCCTGGTCTATAGTACCTCACGTTGCAGCGATCAAAAACCTATGAACTTTTTTGGCATTCTTGGAACCGGGGTTTTGGAAAACCACAGAGGACACGTAGGACATATAGGGGGCGAAAGATGAAAATAATACCTTTTCACAATCCTCTGTGCTCTATGTGGTTTAATATTCCTTACCCTAACCGGGTCATCCGGAAGAGTGGAAATGTGCAGGGCACCTCGTGAATACCCAAACCCTCACTAAACTGATACTCACGGGTCCAGCTTCATTAGAATGCTGGTGCGCACAGAGACCGCCTCATCCAGATCTGATGTTGTATGCCAGACCCTAAGCTTGTGCACATTCAATCTGCTCCCGCACCGCTGGCACACAGTTGATTTTATGCCGTGATTTATGATCTGCACGTTAACTTTGCACTCCGGACACACGATCACGTCATATTTCAATTTTCATCCCCCCGAATATTGATCCCGTGATCTGTGATCGTGTACTCATGTATCGCGCGGCTGTGGTTGGTTCCGCGCAGCTTCACGATACGCAGGTTCTTCGTTATCTCGCCCGCATTCATGGTGTTGTCGAGCGATATGATCCCGTCCATCAAAAAAGACACGCCCACGTCAGCTATTCTTGATGTGGTTGCGTGCTCGGTTCCGCTTGTGAAGATCGAGGTAACACGGGCATGTTTGAAATACCCGATCAGCGAATGGATATATGTCTCCACTTGCACTGAGCCGTAAAAAATGGTTTCCATACCTGATATCCCGTCAAACAGCACTGATTGTGCGTTGATCGATTCAACCGCCTCCCGGATGTGCCAGAGATGCTCATCAGGATGGATCCGGTCTGTTGTGTAAACGAATTTGAGAATGCCGTCTGTGACGTATCGGTGCAGATCCCATCCAAATCGCGACGCTTCAGCGATCAACTGGTCTGGCGATTCATTAAATGATATGATGACTGCTGGTTTGTTGTTTTTTAAACTTTCATGGATGAATTCCAAGCCAAAGATCGTTTTCCCGGTGCCAGAGCTACCTGCAACCAGTGTTGAGTAGGTCTCAGGAATGCCGCCTTCAATCATGGCGTCCAGTCTTAAGATGCCGGTTGGAATACGTGTGAAGAGGTCTGTGTGCGTTATTTTATTTTCAAGGTTTGGAAACACCCGTATGCCATCTTTCGAGATGTTGAATGTGTATATTTTTGGTGGGATGTGATTGTTAGTAGTACCTGTGGTCTTAAATATCCTGAGATTACGTGAGATGTATCTTGTGTGGTTTTCATACGACAGATACAGGATTTCATCTACAAAATGGCTGATACTTGATGTGTGGATCTCATTACCGGTTAATTCACCGGTAAACAGCGTGATAGCATCCCATTCGCGAGTCATTGAATCAATGGTGCCCATGAATCGGTGTCGCTCCTGTTCTGAAAAAGCAGATCCAAGCGGGGTGATCGGGTCAATTGCAATCCTGGTAGCCTGCGAAGTTGCAACAACGTTTCCGATGTCGATCAGGACTGACAGGGGATCGCGTTCCACAGATAACCGCTCGATTGGGTGCACCGCGATTGATTCGTGCATGAATGACGAATTGGCATGCTTAAAACTGTTCCCGCTGGTTGTGATCGGGAGGTATAGTGTTGATTCCTTGTCTGTCACACTTGATAAGGACTCTAACACTAACATTGTTTTGCCAACACCGGCAGTACCGGCTATTAGGATGGTTGATGGTTTTGAAAAACCCCCCAGTATCTCGTCGAGCCCGGCGATGCCGGTCGGTCTGAGCATCATTAATATTATTTAATGCGCCACTACGTATTATTGCTTGCGGCATGCAGACGTTCTGCAGTGTTTAATGTATTTGGTGTGTTTAGTGGCAGGCGTTCACGCAGGAATTTCGTCCATACTCGGTTTCAGATATTGAACCTGTCTTTGCATCCACGATCTCTCTGGTCATCGGGTCTATCAACGCGGTTGCAACATACACTTTTTGACCACGGCTGCCGCAACTGCAACTCCGTTCAAGCAGCTCGACCTTCCACAGGAATGGGGACTCGTTGACACCTGCGGATGTGGACACGTATTGCCATATAGCAGCTGACGACTCGTTAGCACTAACGTTCGTGGATGTCTTTGTAAGATCATACGTTGAGTTCTGTATAAGTGCTACGCGCACACTCCTCCGGTTCGGCGCAGTGAATTTTTGTTCCATGAATTGCTGTATTGTTGTGTTGTTTGTGGTGATGTTGATCGCATCACCTGCACCGATCATAGGAATGGTCCCTATCGCGCTCTCGACCGCGGATAGCTTGCCTGCATCTGTTGGGTCTGTGCTGGTAACACACCCAAGGAGGCTTGTAGCTACTATGAGTGTGATGAGTACAAAACAGCGTGCCCCCACTCTGCTCACCCCTTCTTATTCTTGTATTTTGTGTAACCACATTTCCCGCAGGTCATCCGGTTGGCATGTTCTGCTAAAAAAACCCCGTTACCACATTTCGGGCAAAACTGCCTCTGACGCGTGATTTTATTTTCTTCTATGACGTAATAATTATTTATGCTCATGCTCTCTACTCCTCGCCGCTTTCTTTCGCTGCATTCCGTGTAATCATATAACCCGACTCGATTGCCTGCAAGTGCTGCAGATCATTGTACAACCGTGCATACCCAAGTATATCCTGTGTTCCATACTGTGTATTCATCCGATCAAATATCATTAGCTCAGGCTTTGTATTAAGAAGCGCAACCAGCATATTTTTCACGTGTTCTCTTGAAGCAGTTGTCCCTTCGGATATCACGTTGCACACAATGTCACGTCTATCCAAAAGCACATTCTTCTCGTCTTTTATAATTTCAATCTTCATTTAGCATTCTCCATAGTGTATCATCATCTGAGGTGTATTCCATCTGGTTCAAGAGTTTTTGTATTTCCCTTTTCTTTTCTGGTGTTACGCTGATCAGTACACATCCACTCGATGGCTGCCCATATATAACTATCGAGGAGGGTGGAGCAAGCACAACAGCCGGCATAACTGCAAGGTCCTCCTCGCCGCGCACAAATATGCGTGTATGACCTCCGGATTGCATCGCATCTGCCATGCGTGTCACAAGTTCAAGTGTGATGCTACCCGCAGGATTATCGACGGAAATCTCGGTGAATGCCGGATGTCGGATGCGTCTTACTACCTCATCAGACACCGCTGCACGGCATGTCAGATGATCAACGATGCAGATGTCGGGCAGGATGCCGGATTCAATCAAGTTGCATGTTGTGATGTCGCCGACCGCGATTATTTTAGCTGGTTCGCTCGAATCTATCACGCTTTTCAGCGCAGCCATGGTTTTACGCCCGCTCCCCTCATATAACACTCCATGCGGGACTTTTAATGCCGATTTCAGGCTATTTTGCAGAATAAACGATTGCACCTATCGCACCTTCAATGCATAAGTTCCGGCAGTCGTAATATTTAGTTTCGAGGCAATGTCGGAGAGTTCGGGGTCTATGATAATGACATATCCACTCCAATCCCTGCTAAGCGAACTTGATCCACATGACGGGCAGTTCGACCCGCTCACAATCCTGTGACACTCCCTACATGCCTGATCACTCATTTTTATCCTCTCTCGAGTCTTCTTCGAGCCATTCCAGTTTACCGAGTGCGGGTTGGCGCATCGTGAGCCCTATGCGGCTCTCGTGTGGCTCTCGTTCGTTCAGGCTGATGGTGACGATGCGCGCCCGCAGGCGATCGCCCTCACCGATTGCGCGCCCGCTCTCCTTGAAGACCAGTCGCGCATTCTTCCCGTCCGAAGATACGTAGTCATCGGTTAACTGGCTCACATGGATCAATCCATCGAGCGGTCCGATTCCGATGAATGCACCGAATTCTACGATCTCAACAATGACGCCTTCGACGACCTCTTGCATCATGGGTTTGTACATAAGTGCGTCAAATGTTGTTTCATAATACACGCCCCCATCGCCAAAGAGGATGCGTCCGTCGCCGATATTGATCACATCAATGATCGCAATCAGCGCTCCGAGTTTCTTGTCGATGCGTCCCTCGAGTTTCTCACGAAGTGCCATCCAGACCGCAGTCTCAACCGGCAGTCCTAGACATTCGGGGTCGATGCGGACGGTGTCAACCAATCGGGTTTTTAGATACATTACATGCCTCTTTAATCTTGAAAGAAAAAGCTATTGACTGTTAATCCGGTGCGGTATTAACTGTTTTGCATGGAATGGGTTGTCACATCGGGTGGTGTTGGGGCATAGTTTTGCAGGTGGTGTGGTTGGATGAGCTTAAATATAACCTGGAGTCTCTTGAATGAATCTTGATCTTGAGTAAATATCATTTAATCTGTGTTTATCTGTAAAATACATGGATGATAAAAGCTTTTAGCTATGGATGAATAGGGATTACGCCGATTTCACCTGCAACTTACTTGAACATCCGTGGAATCTACTGTAACACATGTTAGCGTAATAGTCTTGTGTGTGATTCGCTGTGTTCATCGCAAATCTCGCGAGATCCTTCTATGGTGAGTTTGCCAATGAACAATTTACCTGATCCATCTGTTTCTATGGATTTTTGTCTGTTTCTAGCAGTTTTATCACGAATTACGCGTCACAGACGAATTGCACAAATTTATTCCGGTTTAGTATTCGTGACCCCTAATCACTTACTACTACACCCGTGCAATTCATCTGCAATGCGCTTGCCTCGTGAATCGCTAAGTGCTTACCGAAAAATAAAGTAGTAAAGTTGGCTGATGTCACGCTACATCCCCGACATTCGTTCATTCGTGCAATTCGTGATCCTTTATGCTGATTTTATCACGAATTTCACGAATGTGCCGAATGCCACGAATTTTAACAGATTGTTTTCTGGCAAGCCCTAAAGAGTCTTTTTCATTGTCACCGCATTGACTCCAGTGCCGAGATCGCCATCTCCCGATATTGTTCTGTATCCAGCGAATAATGCTCTTTCACCATCTCGATACTCGGTGAACTCTCTGCCTCTAATTCCTTGATCCGGTCAAGCGTCTGCCTCGCAGTCTCAAGCACCCATCGATCACGGGTCTCGGCATCCACGACCGTTATAGTCTCCGGACGGATTGACGTCATTATGTTACCATCCTCTGTCGTGTACACACCAACCTTTCCTACAACCGCCAGGAACGAAGGAACCTCTGCATCTGCAATCACGCGTGTTGCATCAGGCTGGTACTGCCCTGCATACACAAAGAACGTGCCTGTTGGATCTGATATCCGCGCTCGCCAGTACTCGGCATCGGTGCCGATGTCTTCTTTATCGGTGAGGGTGCCAACAACAAAGACGCGATTAACCTTAGCTCCAGTGGGAGCCACCACATACTGGGGCGCATAAGCATCCTCAAGGTCCCGTTCCAGCACGAGTGTTGTGTCCCTGAGTTCCTGCGCAAAGATCCGGTACGCTACCTCTCTTGCAAAAGAAGCCATATCAGGTCACCTCCGCAAGAAGAGAATCAATTTCATGATCCGGGTTTCCCTCTACTAACTGAACACTTTCAACAAGCAAGTATCGGTCAAGAACACTCCCGGTCATGGTGTAATATCTGCCAAGCAGCCGTCTTTTCATCTCATCCAGCACCACGTTGTGGTCAAGTGCGTCCACCGCCATCTCTTTCGCCTCGTCAAGCGGGATTCCGCTGATGTTTTCGGTGATTTCCCGATTGAATAGTGCCTCCTGCACAATTGTGCCGTTATCCATCACCGCCTTAATGCGGAGGTCATGGAGCCCATCCACATTTCCATGCGTCATGCAGGTTCCTTTCATGAGCGCACGGTTGCATGTTGGGCACCGCCTGATAAGTCCGGAACCGTCCTGAATATGAACCATAGCACCTGTGAACTCTTCGGTGGAGTACCCAACCTCAATGTCCTCATCCAGTTCGTTGATTGATGAGCTTTTGTTGAATTTCACGCTGAACCGCTCTTCAAACTCATCTGTTATTAGATTCTCAAAGGAATAGCTCTTGCCTTCCACGAGGGATGCTAACTCTGATTTTGCCCATTTAACAAACTTAATTGTGCCTGTTTCATCTCCGATAAGCCCTATTTGGTCGATTGACTCGTGTTCACTGTCCCATAGTTGTGTGACCTTCGCATTAAGGTTGATCCACTTGTTGCTCTCGTTGATGCCGTCTATTGAAACCAGCTGCGCTTCCATGTCTGGGGTTTCAATATCCTCATCCAGTTCGTTGATTGATGAGCTTTTGTTGAATTTCACGCTGAACCGCTCTTCAAACTCATCTGTCGTTAGATTCTCAAAGGAATAGCTCTTGCCTTCCACGAGGGATGCTAACTCTGATTTTGCCCATTTAACAAACTTAATTGTCCCGGTTTCATCTCCGATAAGCCCTATTTGGTCGATTGACTCGTGTTCACTGTCCCATAGTTGTGTGACCTTCGCATTAAGGTTGATCCACTTGTTGCTCTCGTTGATGTCGTCTATTGAAACCAGATGTGCTTCCATGTCCGGGGTGGCGATTTCCTCGTCCAGTTCTGAAATGCGGGTGGTCCGGTTCATCTTTACGCTGAAACGCCCCTCCCACTCATCGGTGGTCATATTCTCAAGGGAGTAGCTTTTTCCCTCAACAAGCGCTGGCAGGTTGGATTTTGTCCATTTAACAAACTTGATCGTGCCTGTTTCATCTCCGATTAGACCGACCTGATCAATTGAAGGGGATGTGCTATCCCACAACTGCGTAATTTTTGCACGTATGTTGACCCACTGCTCAGCCTGATCAATGTCAGATATTTGTATGGGTGCTGCACCCTCCGGTGTGCCATAATAATCCTCTCGTTTGAGCCCGTGTTCCCGCAGGAAGTAGCTCACGACGCTTCGCTCTGCCTCTGCTGCCGGAACCTTGAATCGTTCAACCAGATCACGGATGCGCCGTTCAATCTCTTGTGGTTCGATCTTGGCATTCAGCTCGAGGAACCTCTTTCGTATCTGTTCGGATGTTTC
The DNA here is from genome assembly GCA_004211975.1 of Methanosarcinales archaeon. Lineage (GTDB taxonomy): Archaea > Halobacteriota > Methanosarcinia > Methanosarcinales > Methanogasteraceae > Methanogaster_D. Next base: position 43,233 of record RXIK01000144.1, read on the forward strand.
CTGAATCATGGTCTTCCTCTGAAGTATCTATTTTATACTTTCTCCTGAACACGCTGATAGATAAATGTGCTTAACGGGCGGGGTGAAAGTGATTCGTGTACCATATCACGGCACTCAGAACTGATCCACTTCCGCCGTGTGTTTTCTTGTCTCGCGTGGTTTTAATATTTGTCCTCGTTATTTCTTGCGAAAGGTTTAGATGGGCTGATACTGATGAGAAAAACTACCCCTTGCTGCAGCGCAACAGGTTGATATGCTTGAGATAATAATACATGGGCGGGGTGGTCAGGGTGTGGTTGTGACCTCCCGGATACTTGGCACAGCAGCACTTTATGATGGGCTGTATGCGCAGGACTTCCCTTTGTATGGTGCTGCCAGACGGGGGGCGCCGGTCATGGCGTTTGTCCGAATCGATGACGAACCAATTCTTCTGAGGGGGTATATCGCGAAGCCCGATATTATGGTGCTGCTTGATGAGTCGATAATTGATGTTATGGATGTTTTTTTGGACTTGTCGGATGACTGCACCATAATAGTAAACACGACCCGGAGTGCCGGGGATTTTAGGGGTGCGCATCCTGAAATAAAAGATTTGAGAGTCTTCTGTGTTGATGGAACCGGCATTGCACTTGAGTACCTGGAAAAGCCGATCCCGAATGTGGTGATCATCGGATTTTTGATCGGGATAACGCATATTATCTCGATTGATGCGTTCATGAAGTCGGTCAGGGACGAACTCGGGAAGTATCCTGAGAATCTGATCGATAAGAACATAGATGGCGCACTGGAAGCATGCGAGCTGATGACTGAGGTGAGGGGGGCAGCGAGATGAAGATCATCAACATATCGTATGATGGAGCGAGCGGCGTTCCAGTGATCAAAGAGCCTGCGAGCGCACTTAAGAACAATACAGGGACATGGAGAGTATTTAAACCGACAATTGACAGCGGTAGGTGTGTGCGGTGCGGTAAATGCTGGGTTTTCTGTCCGGAAGGCGCCATACACGTGGATGACACCGATATATGGATCGACTATGATCACTGCAAGGGCTGCGGGATCTGCGTTAACGAGTGTAGGTTTATCACCGCTAAAAGGGAGGTGTGAGAAGTGAGCACGATACGGATGATCGCTGGTAATGGTGCTGCTGCGTGGGGGGCACGGCTTGCGAGGGTTGAGATAATCCCGAACTTCCCGATAACTCCTCAGACCGCGATAATAGAGGAGATCGCATCGTGGATTGCGAGTGGCGAGATGGACGCGGACTTTCTGCCGATGGAATCAGAACACAGCGTTCAGAGCGCTCTTGCAGCCGCTTCATCTGCTGGCACACGCGTCTTCAGCGCAACAAGCTCGCAGGGGCTCCTGCTTATGACCGAGATGATGTTTGTGACGAGCGGTCTCAGGCTTCCGGTGATCATGGTTAACGTCAGCAGGGGGCTGTCCGCGCCGATAACGCTCTGGTCGGATCATAACGACGTGCTTGTGCAGCGGGACTCCGGATGGCTTCAGATATTCTGCTCGAACAATCAGGAGGTTCTGGACAGTGTGGTTATGGGATATAAGATTGCGGAGAATAATGATGTCCTGCTGCCGATGATGATTAATCTTGATGGTTTCACGCTTTCCGCCACACGGGAACCTGTGGATATCCCGGGTCAGGACGAGATAGATGGTTTTCTGCCGGAATACAACCCGAAGCACACCATTCTGGACCCGAAAGAGCCCATGAGTATGGGGGGCGCTGTCTTTGATGAGTACATGTACTTCAGATCACAGCAGCGCATGGCGATGCAGAATTCAAAAGGCGTCATAAAGGATGTCTGTGCAGAGTGGGAGAAGATAACCGGCAGGAATTATGGGCTTGTTGAGTCGTACTGTTCGGATGATTCCGCTCGTGTGCTTGTGATATGTGGCTCTGAGTCCGCCATACTCAAATACACGGTCGATAAACTGAGAGCGAAGGGGGAAAAGGTGGGAATGCTCAGGTTACGGGCGATGCGTCCGTTTCCATGTGAGGAGATCATTGATGCGCTCTCTCGTGTGGAAGAGATCGGTGTAATCGACCAGGACATCTCTCCTGGGAGTGGTGGAATCATAGCAACCGAGGTGAAAGCATGTCTTGGAAGGGGTGTTACCAGTTTTATTGCGGGGCTTGGCGGCAGACGAATTGGTGCTGAAAAGTACGAGAAGATATTCGGACGACTTGGACGAGACGTGGAGGAGTGGATATTTTGAAGGACCCGTATCTAAAGAAATTAACCGATATCCCGATGGAAGACTACCTTGTTGGGGGGCACGTTGCATGTCAGGGATGTTCTGCGTCCCTTGGGCTTCGTCTTGCACTGAAGGTTCTTGGGAAGGACACGGTTGTTATCAATGGCTCCGGCTGCATGACTTTGCTCCCGGTTTATCCGACAACACCGCTTCGGGTTCCATGGATCCATCTTGCAATTGAGAATACTGGTGCGGCAGGAACGGCACTTTACTATGCGCTGCGGAGGAAGAATGTAAATGCAAATATCTTGTGTTATGCTGGTGATGGCGCAACGTATGACATCGGACTCCAGAGCCTATCGGGAGCTGCAGAGAAGAACATCGACATGATATATATTTGTTACAACAACCAGTCATTCGGGAACACCGGTCACCAGCGGGCAAGCTCGACGCCGCGTGCGTCGTACACACCAACAACGCCGGTTGGGAAGGCTGAGGCGGCAAAGGATATGCCTGCAATCATGGCAGCTCACAGGATACCATACATCGCAACAGCATGCCCGTCATATCCAATTGATTTTTTGAATAAGGTGACGCGAGCGGCGGAGGTTAAGGGGATGGCTTATATTGATCTGCTGGTGCCATGTCCGGTTGGCTGGGGCTTTGATCCGTCCGAAGGAATTGACATTGGGCGGCTTGCAGTGAAAACCGGGATCTGGAAGCTTTATGAGATTGTGGATGGCAGGGTTAATCTGACTTATATTCCAAAGAAGCGGCGAAAAGTTTCAGAGTATCTGCGGGCGCAGGGGCGGTTTTCGCATCTGTCCGAACGGGATATCGAGGAGGTGCAGGCGGAGGTTGATCGGGAATGGGATGAACTGGAGGCTCGGGGGTATGCGTATGATATTGTGGTCTGATCTTTCCATGGTGTCCTGCTAATTATGGTTAGGTGGGAAACGCGAAATACTGAACAATGTTTTTGAACCCGAGTTTCCTATTCATTTATGTAATACCTCGTGGTATGTAGTATCGCAGCCACACCGCAAAAATCCAGTGAAATGCGCTGCTTTTGGTGTATCACGAAAGGAAGTGATCAAAATGCCAGATAAAACGCTTTCGTTTCGGTGTACCTGGGTTCGCAAAACCCGGGGTCGCGTATGGCATCATCGAGGTCACGGTTGGTTATGGGTGGGCGGTTGTGGCAATTATGTGCAGAAGGTGAAACGCGCTATACTCAGGCTATGTACTTAAGTGTGGGGTATAGTGACATTTCCCAAAAGGAGGAGGAATATCAAATGACTAAAATAAGAATAAGCGGAGTAGTTGAGATGACCAGGCGTATACTGGCTACGATGGGTGGCATGGTTGACTTTGGTAGTCATAAGACGACAGGAGGGATTACTAATGGCTAAAGCATCTGCTGTACTGGTTGGACTGAAAAGTGTGGATCCTGCTTGTTATGCTGGTTGGGATGGTGCGAGTGGCTGTTGGGGTTGCGAACTTGACGTAGATAATATGGCAAGAATACTAGAACCCCTTGAATATCAGATACAGACATTGAAAACAGATGAGGCAACATGCGAGGCGATTATTTCTTCGTTGCATCGTGCCGCTGAAAACATGGTGGCAGGGGACGTCTTTGTTTTCTATTATTCAGGTCATGGTGGACAGCAGCCGGATCGTAATGGGGATGAGCTGGACGGCAAGGATGAAACGCTTGTCGCTTACTGTGGACAAATAATTGATGACGAAATACACGAAGCGTTAACACAGTTTGAATCGGGTGTTCACATCATTATGGTAAGTGACAGCTGCAATTCCGGAACAAATTACAGGGGGCGGATGACTGTACCTGTAAATGAAGAGGCAATATTCAGACCTGTGGCAAGAAAAGCACAGAAAACAGTTAAGATGAACGCACAGCTCATTCATTTAGGCGGATGCCGCGACGGGTTTGGTTCGGAGGGATATCAAAGTGGCGGCGCTTTCACCATGGCGTTATGCGATGCATGGAGCGACGGCGCATTTCAGGGAACTCTTGAGGACCTGCACACCACGATCTGTGAGTTGATCGAATCGGACCAAAAGCCACAGTACAACGAGTATGGGCCGGTATCTGACGATTTCCATAATCGGAGAGCGTTTGCTGTACCCACCATTCCACCGGTGAAGGGTCCTGTTGAACTCACAGTTGTTGAGATATCAACCACGACCGCTGAAATCAGTCTGCCAGGGGAGAAGCACTCCTATAAGTTCACCGCGGTAAAAACCGGTCAACACACGATTGAGACCGAGGGGCGAACAGATGTTGTGATGTCTCTCTACGGTCCCGACAATCAAACAAAGCTAATTGAACAAGATGATGATAGCGGCACCGGGTTGAACGCGAAAATCGTCGCTGACCTTACACCCGCCACATATTATGTTCAGGTCCAGCATTACGATAGTCATAATGGTACCGGATCGTATGCCATTAAGGTTAGTGTCTGAGAAATAGGGTGAAACAACGGGGCTACAAGAGTAGAACATAGAAAATAACTACTCGAATGAGTTTTAGCACCTCAGGAGCACTGTCCGCCCGGGTTGCGAAGCCACGAGGCAGCCAGCGGCAGCATCACCTCACTCGATGCCATACATATCCTTGAGCCCGTGCCCTGTTGCGATGCAGACAACCGTCTTCTGATCCAACAACCCGCCGGTCTTCTTTGCCCCTGCAAAAGAAACAGCCCCGCTTGGCTCAACAAAAACGCTGTTTGATCCGAGTTCATTCCTCGCCCGAAGAATCTCCTTATAGTCTCCGCGGCAGAAGACCCCGTTACTTGTAGCGGGGTGAATGCCGCCTTTTTGTTGGTTTTAGTCAGGTTCCCCTCGTTCGATGTAATTCTTAATTGTTGTGCTGCTCACTTCTCCAGCGGTTCCGATATAGGGCACTGTTCAAAAATCCAGTGATAGCCAAACATTTTACCCCAGTTTCTCATCACTTCCACCATATCGGAGGTGGTAAAACCATTTCATGATGGATTTTATACCAGATTTTTACCACAA
>RXIK01000072.1 GCA_004211975.1 Methanosarcinales archaeon
ATGTTAAGCAGGCTCGATACAAGAATGACCGCTACAAATAGCCATTGATCCGCTTCTATTGATCCGAGCGCAAGATACCACTTGCTCGTGAAACCAACGGTTCCCGGAACTCCGATCATTGAGAGCGCCGCAATCAAAAAGACGGTTGTCGTAACGGGCATCTTCTTCCCGAGCCCCTGGAACTGGTATATGTTTCTGATGCCGGTCCGATAAAATATTGCGCCTGCCACAAGGAAGAGTGCGCACTTCATGAAGGCGTGGTTCATGATGTGCAGGAGTCCTCCCTGCATCCCGATCACGTTCACAAGACCAAAACCTAGGAGGATGTAGCCAATCTGGCTGATGCTGGAGTACGCGAGCATCCGCTTGATGTCGCTCTGCGCTATTGCAAGAACTGACCCAACAATGATTGCAAGCGCGGCTGCCCATGTGAGAATCTCGGTCATGTTCACATCAATAACAAACGCGGGTGTGAAGACGCAGAACATGAACCGGATCATCGCGTAGACGCCGACCTTGGTCATCAGCCCTGCGATGAGTGCGCTTGCTGTTGATGGTGCGTGTGTGTACGCATCAGGCAGCCACGCGTGAAGCGGGAAGAGACCGACCTTGATGCTGAATCCTGCCATGAAGAATGCGAGCGCGGCAAGAACAACCTTATTATTCTCAGGGAGGTTTTGCAGGATGCTTTGCATGTCAGCCATGTTCAGCGTGCCTGTGACCGCGTAGAGGTAGCCGATCCCGAGCAGGATGAACGATGCTGCGACGGTGCCCATGATCAGGTAGTTGAAGCTTGCAACAACACCATCTCCGCGGTCGCCCATAGCAATGAGCGCGTAAGCAGTGAGTGACGAGATCTCAAGGAAAACATAGAAGTTGAAGATATCACCGGTGATTGTCATCCCCATGAGTCCGGTGATCAGGAGCAGGAATACGGTGTAAAATGCGGTTGTCTTGCCGGGAACTTCCTTTTTAACGCTCTCCAACGAGTATATCGACACCATAAACCCGATGAACGCGATTATCAGGCAGACAAACCCGTTTAAAAGATCGATCACATATTCAATACCGAACGGCGGGTCCCAGCCACCAAGTTTGTAATGGATCGTTCCTGAGTCTATAACAGTCACAAGGTTGCTTCCCGCAATCAGGAGAACCACAAACATCGCAAGCATCACCCAGTACCACGAGAGTCTCTTATCAATCCATCCGACGATCGGTGTCAGGAAACCGGCGATAAGCGGGACCACAACTGTGAGCACAGGCAGATGGGGTGCGATAAAATCAAATCCAGTCATGATAGTTCCTCCTGTCCGCCGTTAAATTCGTGTGTTTCGTTCAAACATGTTACTCGTGATCTCAATGGGATTTCTATGATGTGTTCTGGCACGTTTTTAACACGAATTTCACGAATAGACGAATAACACGAATGCATGGGCACCAGATCAGTGATAACTGCAATCGAACCCATCATTGTTCACTCACCTCCGCAACACCTTTCTGTCGTGCGTGTTCCGAAAACTCGGGCTGGAGTTTTCTTCTTGCCGCAAGGATCACGTCCTCCTCAAGCGATCCGTACTCATTATAGATTCTGATGATTAACGCAAGAGCAACAGCGGTGGTGCTGACCGCAACCACAATTGCTGTCAGTATCAGGCAGTGCGGAACCGGGTTTGTGTAGATCACATCAGCCGCATGTTCCGCGTGTTCGCCCCCGTGCCCCACAATAATCGGCGCGGTGCCGCCTGTGACGTCTGCAAGCGAGATGTAGAAGAGGAAGATTGCGGTCTGGAAGATGTTTGCTCCGATGACTTTCTTGATCAGATTCTTCTTTGCGATCATCGCATAGAACCCGATCATCATCAGTGTCACATATATCCAGTAATTGTACTCGGCATAGACGATATCGATCATTCCGCTCATTCTTCTGCCTCCTCTACTTCTGGTTCGGGCGGCGAGATATCAAAGAAGAGCGAGATCATAACAGCAAGCACTGTGATGCCGATCCCGATCTCCACCAGATCGATCAGATACTTGGAGACCTGGGCAGGATCCGACAGCAGCGGAACTGCGCGGTACTGCAGAAACATCCCTCCAAATGCGATGCAGGCAAGTCCTGTCGCTGCATAAATGGTAAGCCCGGTGCTTGCAAGAATTCTGTCAAGAGAATCCGACATCTTTTTCTTTCCGTTGGCGATGCCGTAGATCATCGCATACAGGATGATTGCTGCTCCGAAGATCACGCCACCCTGAAAGCCGCCGCCCGGTCCGCTTGCGCCGTGCATGATAACATAGAGTGCGAAGAGTTCGATGAACGGGACCATGATCCTCACAACCGTTCTGATGATCACGCTCTCCTGGATCTTGCTCATGTTTCACGCCTCCTGAGGAGCAGCATGACCGCCATTCCCGCGGTGAATATCACCGCGGTCTCCCCGAGTGTGTCGTATCCTCGGTAACTGGCAAGAAGCGCGGTTACGATGTTTGGAACACCTGATTCAGGCACGGATTTCTCGATGAAGTACTGCGTCATCGGAGCCTGGTATGCCGTCGAGTTAATGTCGCCAAACGCGGGCAGGTCGTGCCCGGCATAGATCAGCATTGCGCCTGTGATCAAAACCACGACGAGTGCGAGTGTCTTCAATCTTCACTCCTCCCTTCGGTTCTTGCAAGCGTTGCGATGAAGAGAACGGTCGTGATCCCCGCGCCAACCGCAGCTTCGGTGAATCCCACATCGACCGAGTGCATTTCAACCCAGACGATCGCCATTATCAGGCTGTAGGCTGAGAGAATAATGATCGCGGAGAGAAGGTCTTTTATCGATATTGCAGCGATAGCGCAGACCACAAGGAAGAATAACATCGTGATATCAAGTATCCAGATCATCGCACCTCACCGCCGTCTTCCATGGTTCTGCCTTCGCCGGTGTTGCTTGTGTTGTCGGTGTTGTCAGTATCACCATTGCCAGTATTCAGCCACACCACCTCCTCATCAAGTTTCCTCCATGGCTCAAGCCCAACATCATACGCTGCTTTTGCGATAGCGTGAGTCGAGGTCGGATTCGCAAGCAGGATGAATGCGATTAGAAACAGTATCTTCACGCTGACAAACGTCACGCCCCCATAGATGATCAGCGCAACAAGCATCAGTCCTTCGCCTAATGTATCACACTTGCCTGTGGCATGCATCCTTGAGTAGAAATCAGGGAACCGCACGAACCCGATCGTTCCGGCAAGCATGAAGAATGCACCTATCAGCAAGAGCATGACCGTGAGCACATTTGTTATTGTTGTTGTGTCAAACATCATTTCCATCCTCTTATTAGTATCTCGTTGCTGCTATCGTCATAATAAAGTTGAGAATCGCGTACAGAAGCGCGATATCAAAAAAATCCGGTCGTTCATAGATGAACCCGATAAGAACCAGTAGCACGATTGTTTTGGTGCCGATCACGTTCACCGCGATGATCCTGTTGAATATTCCAGGTCCCTCAATGCCGCGGTAGAGCGACACAAAGCTTGCGATGACGATTGTGATTGCCATCGCCAGAAATATATCAACCATCTCTATTCCGAAGAGTTCTGTGCCCGCCATATCAGTCCTCCATGAATATGTGGGCAATCCTTCGTTCCATCGCGCCCTCCAGGAGGTCGTCAGCAGGCTCCTTAGCTATCGCGTGAACATAGAAGACATCATCCACAATGTCTATTGTGACTGTTCCGGGGGTGAGCGTTATCGAGTTTGCAAGCGCGGTACGCGCCACATCACTATTCAAGATCGTCTTGAACGTGACCACCTGTGGGTCAATAGGCATACTTGGCGAGAGCGCCCGTTTTGCGACATCGATGTTTGCGAGCACGATCTGGTAGATTAGCCATGGAAGATATGCGATGAACCGCAGAGTTTTTGTCAAGCCGTGGTTTCCTGTGCCAGTGAATAGAAGATCGTGGGATGCGTAAGCCACTATCCCCGAACACACAATTCCTGCACCCACATGGAACTTGTCGAAGTGCGCGGAGAGTAGTAGCCAGAAGGCGAGCACGATTGAGAAAGTTGCGATGAGGTGTTTTATGTTCATGTTAGATCACCAGAGGCTGTTATCGTTTGACATCGTGTTTGAGCATCTTGTTCTACCTCCTCTCCTAACGATGCCCATTGATATATATTCTGTTATCACTTAAATTTTGATGGTTGGACATCAATGTCTGTAAAGTGGGATATCGCGCCACGAGGTCGTGTTAAATGCTCATTATTTGACACCAAGTGGGATTTAATGGGCTTTTAGTGCCCACTATTGCCAAAGAGGGGAACAACAAGCTTTAATAAGTCCAGATACCAACGAAGATGTTGATACACTCCTCCCGACTGATGCTTATGGTGGCAGTGGTCACGTCCGCACACCACCACAATTATGTAAGACAGTCGTGTGGAAAGATGTTACAACATAGCAAAACTTTATATCCGGAGGCATTAAAAATGGCACAAATGAAGAAAGTAGCTGAGAAGGATACAAAACCCGAGAGGGTTGCTCTCCTTGAAGGCAGGATCAGGGAGATCTATGCAGAGTACAGGCACCTCCTCCCTGCAGAGTACAAATGGGAAGATGAAAGCAGCCGCTGGACCGAACTAGTCTACTGCATATTCGCAGAACTCACACACCATTCATACAGGGACGCGCGCAGACTGGCAAACGATCTTGCAGACCTAAACCTACTGGAAGTCGAAGACCTAGCCAGAATACCGATAATGGATAACGGAACGATCAATCCGGACAACTCACGTGTGAAAACCATAACAGACATCCTCAAAACAAACAGTGTTACTGACGACGACATAAAAAAGTCGCTCTCAGCAATATGCAAGGTAGCGCAGGCAATCGAGGAGAACTACGACGGCAAAATCCAGAAGTTCCTCAGGAAATACGGTCACGAGATCGTCGACGATTTCGACTCACATGTCTCGTTTTACGAGGTGAGCAAAGGCACACAATCCAGAATCCTTGTGAAATGGATACAGAACACACTTTGCATGCCACTTGCCTTCTCAAATGTCTACACAGCCAGATTCTGCGAGAGAAAAGGTGCCAACTACCAGGAACTTGCAGAAGCAGCAGACAACCTCGGGATCAACGGCGCAATGCTCGACGACCTCCTGGAAGTATACATCGTTGACATAGAAGGAAAGCAGACATAATCACTAAACAGCAGGGCGCCAGAACACAGGCTCCCTGCCCCCACTATTTTTTTTTTTGGCGCGTCAAGCGAGAAACACGCCTTTCATTAAACACACATACGAATGATTCACAGCTAAAACCCAGTGAAATCCACCTGCTTACGGCTAAAAACCCAACCACACCCACCCATCCACACAGAAAGCCATAGATCGAAAGCTATTATCCCCACACACAAAGTTCACTCAAAACATCACATCCGACATTTTTTACAATGCGAGACACACCATAGCACAGGAACCCCCGATCTCAGAAGACCACCACAACAAACCCCTGCTTAACCACCCCTCCAACCGAATATTTTATGAGGCATGACCACACTTTTCGATTACATACGCAAAAAGACCGACACAAGGCAAGGGCCCGTGGTCTAGTCGGTTATGACATCGCCTTTACACGGCGGGGATCATGCGTTCGAATCGCATCGGGCCCATAAGGGGCTGTGGCCTAGCCAGGTATGGCGACGGGCTCCAGCGGATAAATGATGAGCAACGGGTCTACTGATGCCTGCCCGACGGGGCAAGCGCGTGAGGAACCGTTGGAGCACTGATTTGTGCTCTCCTCGACCAACGAGGGTTCGGAGAGACCCGTCGATCGTGCGTTCGAATCGCACCAGCCCCATTTTGTTTTTAAACCATCAGGAGTTTAACTTGATACTATTAGATCACCCGCAGAGTTCACGGAGATCAGCAAAAGATGAAGAGGGCTTGTAAAGTCTTTCTGGTGTTGCTGCTCCAAAACATGGTACGGCGCGTTTTATCACAGACACGAATTCACAAGTACCAGGATATCGGAAGGCGTTGTAAGATTGCTTGGAGTATTCGAGTAAGAACATGCATACAAGATTAAGCAGCGTTGTAAAACGATATGACCTTTTTAAAAGCATTTATTTCTTCAATTAACATTTCTACTCCTATCGGATACTCAAATGCCCCATTCTTCTCGATTTCGTTGATTATCCTATCCACATTTCCTTTTAACTGATCTTCTTCATCATATATAGAACTTAGATCATCCCGTAAACTTTTAATTAGGCATTCTGCTGTACCATCATACCCATTCAACACTGCTTCAGTTGCATACATTAAACAGTATCTATGCATGTCGATTCTGTTTTCTTTACGGGATTGAATGACCCTTTTCACCGTAACTCTTCTTTCTAACCCATAAGCCGCATATTTTACAAGATAATTACGGATTAGTAAGGCAAAAATCAAGCTATACTTCACACCGCCACAACTTGAGCTTTTCAAATCTCTGAAACCGCAATGCGAATGAAGGCTTATGCCCCTTTTTGTAGGTGATATTAGTTTGGTTCTACCGTAACTGCTCAGGTGT
>RXIK01000190.1 GCA_004211975.1 Methanosarcinales archaeon
CGCACTCACATGTCTACGTCGAACAGTCCCTCATGCACCACACGCAATCACGCCCGGATACTGCTGCCCTACTCTGTTCGTGATCAGTCGCTCCTGCAGGTGCTTGTGCTTGCATGACCCCGGCAGCATGTGGCGATTCCAGGGGTTCGGACATCATCGGGGATGGTTTGTGGAGGTGTGGCGGGCGGGGTGGGGGTCTGGTGGCGTGCTGGTGAATTGTGGCAGGGGGGTGGGTGAAAGTCTGAAAGTCATAGCCACACCACAATCAGTTTCATAACCATTTGTAGCCCTTCCCGCGATGGAAAATCTGAATTATTCTGAAGCTATCAACATCTTCAAAATAAACAACACGATAATTGCCAATCATCAATCGAACAAGATCCGCTCCACCCCTAACGCCTTTTAATTTTTTAGTATCAAGCATTCCACCCTTTTCCGGATCAATTAGGGAATATAACACCTTTCTAACTTTGTTTCTTATATCTTCTGGTAACGACCCAAGTTGTTTTCCGGCAATTTTCGATAAAAGAATAGCTTTGGACATCACAAATCATCTAAAGATATCCATTCGTCTTCTTCATCTAAGATCTTGTACTGTTCCAGCATAAATGTCTCATAGTCTACCCCCCATATCAAATGCCGAATAGTATCGTCGTAGCTCTCTCCTTTTTTGCCGATAACCCTCAATTTCTCCACGGTTTTGGTTTTCAGTTCGACAGTCATGGTTTCCATACCTGTCGCCATAGCCACTCTGGTTTCCATGATATACAGTCTCCTTTTGTAAACACAACCCATGCATTAATAGTTTATAAACTTTACCAGTCTAAAAGATTTCGTATATCTTTACTACCCCCTTAAACCCCAGCCACGTGGGACCCGCCCCCACGGCTTTCTCATAAAACCCAAGACCTCACAAAATTCTCTCCACTGGTTGGCACGACTCATTAAGACCATTCTTTAAAATTCTCCGGAACATCCCGAAAACATCCCCGCCGACGCCATTCCCCCGAGAAATCAATCTCCATATCCCCTCCAACAATCCCCACACCGGCGACTCCCTCGTATCAGCCACATTTTCCATGTGCGCAAAAGACCCCCTAATCAGAACGTTTGATCGCTTTTCCACTTCATTTTAGATGTCATCCATCTTACACCACATCAGCAAAGATTTCCTCTTTCCTCGTTATTCTCGTCCTATCCTTTTCTTCAATCTCTCTGACCACTTTCTCAATTCCCCTCCTATCAAGCATACGTTTCCGATAGCATAACCTGAGTAGATCAATAATATCCAACCACTCGACACCATTCTCTTCGCAAAATCTCTTTGCCTTGCTATCGTTGGTCACAAAAGCCATACCATCCCTCTTAGACAACAAAATAGATGTTAGCTCACCTGCATGAATATTTCTCAACTTTATCTTCTTCTCTTCATACTCTTTGATCAATTCTGAATCCAGATAAGCAATCCCAAATCCTTGTTCTAAAAGATCATTAACAAAATCATACCCTGCTTCCTTTGCCCTTAAAAGCTCGTTGTAAACCTCAAAAGAGATTAAAAGACTTGTTTTCGGAAACAACTTCCTCAGCAAATCAGTTCTACCTATTTTGCCAAACATGCTCGGTATATCGGTATCAAATATCATACTATAAGTATTTCCTGAGCTTAGCGTCCATTTCTTCGGCTGGTCTTGCCTCTATCTCTCTTGTAAACCCTCTCTTCCCTAAAATCTCTTTAAATTCAATTGTAGTCACCCCAGCGATCTCCGCCGCCTTACTCAGGGATACCTCACCTTTCATGTAAAGTTCTATCGCTACGGCAACGTTCAGCTCCGCATTCTCTCGAAATAGACTTATCACGGCATTTTTTATTACTTCGGATTTGTTTGAGTAATACCCTGCGTCCAACAACGCCCCCACTTTTCTCTCAATATCAACAGATAGTTCCTCCATTTTATCGTGCCTCCTAAGTATAAGATAATTACAATTCCCTATAATAAAACCCTTACTCCTCAACATTACTCCCATCAAACATCCCCCTCAAATCAACCACCACCGCCCCCCACACAATACACGTCAGAACTCATAACGCCCCCAAAACCAAAAAACCCCCACATCTCCCGCCCGCCAGAATCACCCACTGCCCTTCAATGATGCTTCGCTCGCGTTAGGTCTCTGCAATCAGCACCCACTTGAGCCAGTGCATCATCCATCGATCCCAGTTCTCTTCGTTCCTAATGATACCTGCCAAGCCGCTTCTTCGTGACACCCTCAAGACCGAAATCAGCCATGATCACCTTGATTACAGCTCTTTGCGCATGCCTTCTCAACTTTTGATAACTTCTCTACCAGCTCCGATTCAGGTTTTCGAGTGTGGCTTTCTGTTAAGCGTCCTGCCCCACGCGTCCGCCAGCCGCAATCACGCCCGGATACTGCTGCCTTGATCTGTTCGTAATCAGTCGCTCCTGCAGGTGCTTGTGTGAATCTGGCATCGTGGGGCGATTCCTGTGGGTTCGGACGTCGGCGGCGGGGTGGTTTGTGGGGGTGGGGCGTGTAAGTGTGTAGGTGGTGCAGATTTGGTTACCATTTTCAGCATTTGGAAAGTTGTGGCTGAAGTAAGAGAACACACGCCTGTAAGCATATGTGCCCTGTTGTCTTAAGTAGGAGGATTATAACGTCCCCATCGCCACAAGCTGCTTCTGAAGAAGTTCACTGGCAAATACACTATCAGGGATTCCCTGTTTCCGGGCATTTTCGTGGAGCACCTTTGAACTATTCGTGTCCATCTCGATCAAATAGTGCCTTTTTTGAATATCAACTTCAATTACCACTTCTTCAAGTACATCATCGTACTCTGTGCTATCGTGAGTGTCCCAAAACTCAGCAGCATCTTCATAAGTTTCGAATTCTTCGGGTATCTCTTCAACTTTTCTTCCGAGCATTGTAGTACCTCCTTTCTTTAAGGATCATATCTCTTGCCGATAGGATAATAAGTCCCATATTCTGTCCTTTGTAGATGAAGACTGTAAATAGATATCGCCCTGCCAAGGTTTTACCATAAGCCATATAAACATCCTCACCATCAATCATTCCCCGGCGTGAACGGCGGAAGATAACTCTGGAAAGCAAAGATTCCTCAACTTCCACAACTGTGACGTGGTGTTTCCTTTGTATCTTCAAAGCAAATTTATCAATCCAGATTATTTCTTTTAGCAGCAAAGTATTACCTTCTTTATACTATCTTACGGTCCAAGATTGATCTCAATAACCTCTTTTATATTTTCTAATGCTTCTGCCACGGTTTTCCCCGGTGAGATACAGCTTGGCAAGGAAGGATATACCGCCCGTCTTTCCATTCTGATCACAACATCGAATTTCATTTTCAGATCAACTCTCATCAGATACTGTGAGTTTCGGTATCTAAAAACGTTCTCATGAACCAACATTCCGATCCAAAACGAGAAGAGCGTTATCGGATTGACCGAAGGCTACATGTGCCTTCTCACGCGCTTCCGCGAGCGTCCTGCCTCACGCGTCCCGGGTCTTTGCGCAGGGCAGTCCCCCGGCGCTTCCGGTCAGCCAGCCGCAATCCCGCCCGGATACTGCTGCCCCGATCTGCCAGAGTGATTGGTCGCTCCTGCGGGTGCTTGTGTGACTCTGGCATCACGTGGCGATTCCTGGGTTCTGACGTCGGCGGCGGGGGTGGTTTGCAGGTATGGGGCGGGCGAATTGCGGCAGTAGAAACGGGGGTGGGGTGATGGCGCTAAAACGATTCTTGCGAGGCTGGCGCCCTCTCTGCGGGTGGAAGTCAGATAATGAAATTAGTCGCGGTCGGATTTGGAGTGGGCGAAGTGAGCCACAAACACGCACTTGCCAGCATTCGGTCAGCGACCAAATGTCCTGCTCACCACCAGTCTATTTTTTGTATATTATCCGATCTGCGTGTTCAATTTCTTTCTCCCGCAGGTGATCCATAATCCGGTTTAAATCGTAATTATATTCCCTTGCAATCTCTTCACGGATGTTATGGATCTCTTCAACAATGGGATCTTTCCACATTATACCTCTCCTTCCGGAGTCTCCAAAAGCTCCTCTGGCGTAATGATAACCGGGGTCGCACGACCAAGCATAACATTGAGCTTCTGGAGGCGACGAATAACCACGCCGTTTGCAAGATGTGCGCAGTTCCATGTCAGTAGATAGTCCAACTCATATACCACGGCACATGCCAGATGCACCACATCCAACTGTGCTGATCGTGGCAAACCGAGTTTATGTTGATACTCTACCGCTAATGACCCCACCTCATCATTGATCGCTAGAATTGGTAATCCATCTGTTAAGGCTAAACGGCGTGATGCAGCATCAGGATCTCCAGCACTAATCTCGTCTAAAACTGCCTCGGAAACGTAGATGTCTAAGTTCGCTCGAGCTTGTCGCCACCATTCATAGGTAATCTGCTGATGTGCAGCCACGATCAGGTCTCGGCTTGGACGCGCTGTCAGGTAGCTTGGAATTGTAGATTCCAGATATAATGTTGGGTTCCGGGACATGTTTATCCTCTTTCAGACAGTCGATAACTCAGGTGTTCCATCATGGCAAATGTCCACATAATTTGATATATACGAACATCGCTCGCATATACATCCTTCCGGACGAACTCCAGCCATCACACACCACTATTCCCTCTTCTCCTGCATTAAGTCTTTCGACCTGCCAGCCGCAACCCCGCCCGGACACTGTTGCCCCGATCTGTTCGTGGTTGATCGCTTCTGCGGGTGCTTGTGCTTGCATGACCCCGGCAGCATGTAGCGACTGAATTCGGATGTCGGCGGCGGGAGCGGGGAGTAGTCGATCGCTGCTGCTTGCGGGCGGGGTCTGGTGGTGTGCAAGCGTTTGCTCGGAGCAGAGTATATCGCTACGGAGGCGGGATGTTAAGATCCTTACAGATTTTATGAGCCAATTTATCGGCGATTTCGGTGTGGCGTGGCACAGATGAGGTTTTCCGGTCTATGGGGTTAAAATAAACCGAATGTTTGCCGCCTTCTCGCAAAAGTCTGCAACCGTTCCGCTTCAAATGTTTCAACAGCGTGCGGCGCTTCATTCATGCCGCCACCAGCAATTCTTCTCTGATTGCATCCGACCCTATTTCAAGCCGCGTCAGTTCACGGTTTGCCTCGATGATCAGCTCTACGGCTTCTTTCAGGTTTTCGCGTGCTTCCGGGAGTGTCCGCCCTTGCGTATTTGCGCCGGGCAGTTCCTCGACATAGCCGAGCCACCAGTCGCCGTCTCGTTCGAATACTGCTGTGAATTTGTTCATGGTTGATTGCTCCTGTGTGTGCTTGCGTGACTCTAACTTCGTGCGGCAATTCTTAATTCGGAGGAGGTGGCATTTATGGTTTGCGCTGCTGCTTGCGGGTGGGGCGGGGGTCTGGTGGCGTGCTGGTGAATTGCGGCAGAGAGGGGATGGGGTGATGGTGCTAACCGATTCTTGGGACTGGCGCCGCAATCGCGGGAGTGGTGGGAGCTACGGGCGGGGCGCAAGCCGCATACACCGCGTTAGGCAGAGCCCTGTGCATCGTGATTACGCAGTCGCAAGCTGTTGACGGAGAAGATCGCTTGCCAGATTGCTGACCGTGACGCCTTTCTGCCGGGCGTGCGCCTGAAGCACTTCAGCCACATCCGCTTCAATCTCGATTTCGTAGTAACGACCTTTAAATGTAGTCTCCACGTCCACAGTCCGAAAAGCATCCGGGTAGTCTGTCGTATCATGAGTATCCCAGAACTCGGCTGCCTCTTCGTAACTGGCAAATTCTTCCGGAATCGGTTCAACGCGCTTTTGTTTGTTCATTGTAGTACCTCCGTTCGGATTGACTCATATCACGGGCTGAAATCGGTAAAGCAGCAGCTTGACGTTTGCGGACGAAGAAGACGACCAAGTATCTACCTGATGTTGTCTGCCCATAAGCCACATACAGTTCCTCCCCTTTCACCTGCCCCTTTTCAACCAGGCGAAAGTGGTGCCCTGAGAACAGGATATCCTCCACTTCGTCGGCTGTTACACCATGCTTGTCTGCAATCTTCTCGACAAAATTGTGTTTCCAGATGACATTATAGAGCTTCAAAGTCAACTCCTCGTGTTTGATGGTTGCCCGGGGTGAATGCCATATCTATAATATTGCTCCTGGATTTCGCCTGATATAGTATATCCGAACATAGTCCACATAGATATATTCTTCTGGACAAACTTCAATCATCCCATACTCTTCTACATTTCTCCTGCATTAGGTCTTTCGCCCCGCCCAAATCCCTCACCGCCAGCCGCAATCCCGCCCGGACACTGCTGCCCTGCTCTGCCCGTGATCGGTCGCTCATGCGGGTGCTTGTACTTGCATGACCCCGGCAGCATGTAGCGACTCATGAGTTTGGATGTCGGCGGCGGGGGGCTGTGAGTGGTCGATCGCTGCTGCTTGCGAGCGAGGGTCTGGTGGTGTGCTGGTGAATCGCGGCAGGGAAC
>RXIK01000145.1 GCA_004211975.1 Methanosarcinales archaeon
CCGTCTGCAGTGCGCTCAAGATCATTCGAGAACTCCTCAAAACCATAACTGAGTGAGTTCATATACTGAAGTTTCGATACATCACCATCCAAAGCGACCATTTGCTATCACCATGGACACATTCACCTTGAATAGTTAAAAGTTTCAGATAGGGTGTATTCTATCTTATCACTAGAAAATTGAACAGTGCCGTTTTTTCGCCGCATCTAAACATATAGGTGTTATCATTTGTAAATGCTTTTTCTATGCCCTATTCTCAGAATTACCACGTTATTGTCATCAGTATCAAATACAACTCTGTAATCTCTAATTCTAAATCTATATGACCCTATCTTATGGTGCATCAACTTTCTGGAATATCTTATTGGGTCTTTAGTAGATTCCTTGAGTTTAGTATTGACAATTACAAAAATCGCAGTTTATGCTTGGTGTCAGGTATGGCTAAACATATAGCATTGACTATCAGGGATTGGTGCACTGCCCAGAAAAGAGTTGCTGGCGTAATTAGCACGCCAGCAAAATCACGCCTGTTTATTGTTCGGTTAATTCAAGTTCAAGTTCTTCTGGTACTTCTCCGCTCCCTGTTGCTGGCGTGATCGGTGGTTGCCCGAGATCGGTGAATATCTGCTGTCCTTCCGGGCTGATCACGAGTTTCACAAATTCAAGTCCCATGTTGGGGCTTGGTGCGTTTTTTGGCACTGTGATTCCGTACACAACCGGTTTTCCGGTGACGACGTTGCCGTTTGCCTGCACAACCTGCACCGTTTTATATGTGTCGGTGTATGAAACGCTGCTTAGGTCGATTGCTTGCGGTAGTTCCACGAATAATTGGTTGTGCTGCTTTGCCACACTTCGGTAGATGAAGTAATAGTCGATTTCCTGTGCGTCCAAGCCTGCGATAAGCTCCATTTCCATGCTGCGAATCATGAGTTTGGTGGATGGGTTGATGCTCTCTGATTCTGGCAGGTGCAGAACGTACGTGCTGTTTGCATCATCGTATGTCATTGACATATCGGAGTTTGCCTCGATTAAGTCTTCGTATGCCATGTCGTCGCTGTAATGCGCTTCTGCGAGCTGGATCACCATCTGTGACCGGTATCCGCATGGATCGTCGTTAGGATTTGAGAATCCGAATTTGACATCGTCTCTTTTCAGGATCTTGTGCCAGTTACTTGCGTTGATTTCGTCAGCATATTTGCTGTTACCAGTGTATGCAATCACAATCTGGTTTTTAGCGAACTGTGTGTACCAGTTGGCATACTCAGGGTACATCATACTTGGAATCAATGAGTAATCAGCAGACGCAACGACATCTGCTTCTTTGTTGAGTTCTGTTACCTTTTTGATGGTTTTTGCGCTTCCGGCAGCCTCGCACTGCACATCAATGTCGGGATGTTTTGCTTCAAACACCTCTTCGAGCTTTGCGAACGGGACTGTGAGGCTTCCTGCATGGAGCACTGTGAGCTTTTCCGGTATCTCTGCGTCGCTGGTGCTGTCTGCGCTATCAATACTGTCGATGCTATCAGCACCATTGATGCTGTCAGCACTATCAGTGTTGTCAACGCATCCGTGTACGATTACGCTGCAGAGTAACACGGTCATCAGCAACACTTTCTTAAGTATACTGGGGGTGAATATAGTGGATATCATACATGTTTGCATTATTGATTTGATTATAAATACTTTTTGCGAGTATTGCAGGAGTCAAACGAAACTCATTGACCGACCGCCCTCTCCACATCTTCCCGCCATCTGTGCAAGCCTTTAATATATTCGGCGATCCAAACCAGTGATTATGCCTCGACCGTGTACAGCATGTTATAAGCAGTGTGGTGACCTGAGGTTGTGTAAATATGATTCATTACCGCTCGGAGAGGTCGATTTTAAGTTGATGGATGGGTTTGAGTACTCGATGGCTGAATGGATGTGTTATTTGTAACCCTCAACATGAGTAAAAACAACATTAAGATACTGTATTTGCTGACCATCGTGTCTCTTGTTGTGGCTACCTACATGGTATTCACAAGTCCGGCGATCACCCCGGAGCGCCCGCCTCTGCATACGGATGCAGAGTGGCAAAACCTTCTGCAAAGCTACCGGATCTTCTACTTCCATGTTCCGCTCGCATGGGTCTCTTATGTGGCGTTCTTTGTGGTGTTTGTTGCAAGCATCAGGTACCTGCAGACCTCTGATATAAAATGGGACGTGCTTGCAGCAGCCTCCGCAGAGATCGGGGTTCTTTTCTGTTCGCTGAATCTTTTAAGCGGCATGTTATGGGCAAAGGGTGCATGGGGAATCTATTGGGAGTGGAGCCCGCGTTTAACGCTTCAGCTTATTTTGTTCCTGTTGTATGTGGCTTACGTGCTGTTGCGTCGCTCTATTGACTCTGATAACCGCTCACGCACTTCAGCGGTCTTTGGAATTGTCGCGTTCATCGCGGTGCCGATGAGTTATCTCTCGATCAAGATCTGGTCGTTGCAGGTTCATCCCGATCTGACCAGTGAAGGCGGCGGCATTGAAAGCTCGATCATCGTGTACACCCTGCTAATTAATATATTTGCATATACATTATTATATCTCTCAATGCTCAATATTAACATGGCGAACGAGCGTGCTGCGCAGGAACTGGGCTACACCACCTGATACATTCAATGCACCCAAGCAATCCTAATCCTTAATTATAGCCACGCTTAAACTCACTACCATGCCGATAATCACACTGCATTATGATGACCTTGAGGATCTGATCGGCACTGACAGGGAAGCAATCATCAAACGCATCCCGATGATCGGTGCTGACATCGAGCGTGCGGAGGAAGAACATATTGATATTGAGTTCTTCCCTGACCGCCCTGACCTGTACAGCGTCGAGGGCGTGGCTCGGGCTATGCGCGGGTTTCTTGATATTGAGACCGGACTCCCAACGTACAAGGTCTCAAAATCAGACATCAGTATCACGCTCGATCACGAAATCGGAGAGATACGCCCGTTCCTTGCATGCGCAGTGATAAAAGACATAGAGTTTACGTCATATTCCATAGAATCGCTGATGAACCTGCAGGAGGATCTGCACTGGGGGCTCGGGCGCAACCGTGCAAAGGTGTCGATCGGCGTACACGACCTTGATCGCGTGACACCGCCGTTTAAGTACATCGCGGCAGAGCCATCTTACGAATTTGTTCCGCTTGACTTTGATACCCCGATGTCAATGACGGATATCCTTAAAAAACATCCGAAAGGCGTTAAATTCGCACACCTCGCCGAAAAATTCGATAAATACCCACTGATCATAGATTCAAACGACAACGTGCTGTCGTTCCCGCCAATCATCAACGGGACACTGACTCGCGTAGAAGACAACACAAAAAATCTGTTCATCGAAGTCACCGGTACAGGTAGAGCTGTGTTTGCCGCATTAAATATTGTGGTAACCGCACTTGCAGAACGCGGCGGAAAAATTGAGTCTGTGCAGGTACGCACGCCGGAAGACAATGACGGGTACACAACGCCGGATCTCGATCCTGCGATCCGCACCATCTCCCGAACAGGGGCAGTCGCCCTGCTCGGTTTTGAGCTGAGCAGCAACGAGATCGCAGGTCACCTCAGGAGGATGCGTTTTGGCGCAGTCCCGGGGTCAGAGGCAGAGGCAGAGTCCGTGGCAGGGTCAGAAGCAATGTCAGACGATCTGATCGAGGTAGCGGTGCCCGCATACCGCGCAGATATCATGCATGATTATGACATCTTCGAGGATATCGCCATCGGATATGGCTACGAGCAGATCATGCCCGCACTACCCGCGACAATGACAATCGGAGAGGAACACCCCGTTTCACGCATGAAATCAGCTCTTCGTGAGATCATGGTGGGCTTAAGCTTCTATGAAGTGATGCCGTTTGCGCTGACCAGTGAGACCATACATTTCGACAGGATGCAAAGACCCCGTGCAAGCGCCACACACGTCATGCACCCAATCAGCCAGGAGCAAACAATCCTGCGAACCACGATCCTGCCAAACCTGCTTGAAATTCTCTCGCTCAACCAGCACAGGGAACTGCCACAGCAGATATTTGAGGTGGGTGATGTGGTCGCTAACGGACATAACAAAGTGCATCTTGCAGCGGTCGCAATCGACCCGCATGCAAACTTCAGCGAGATCAGGGCAGCGGTAGACACCGTGATGCACGAACGAGGGGTTGTGTATGAGATCACCGATTCAGACGATCCCGCATTCATCGAAGGCAGACAGGCTGAGATTGTCGTTGATGGCAAATGCACAGGCGTCTTTGGCGAGGTGCACCCGGGGGTCATACTGAATTTTGGGCTTGATCAGCCCGTGATTGCACTTGAGATGTGGGGGTTGTGACCAAACACATTGCCTGCGCCCACCACCCAGGATATTCAAGCAAACCAAAGAGCACCCCCCGATAACGCCCCTCTATGCCACACCACCCATCGCAGGACCTAATAGCTCACAAACCGCTTGCCATCGCTTCTTAAACGAGGCTGTTCAAGAATTACGGTTTTGTCAGGGTCTTTAAACATGCGTCCGATCTCATAGCACCCTGCATCATGCTTTTCTGCAATCCGCATCGCAGAGTCAACCTCAGTCTCTGGAAGAACAATGCAGAATCCAATTCCCATGTTGTAAACCTGGTACATCTCTTCTTCGCTCACGGGCCCGTGTTTTTGGATCAGTCTGAAGACCTGCGGCACATCTGGCAAGTTATCAATCTTAAATCCGTGATCTACGCTGACTCGCTGGAGGTTCAGAAACCCGTCGCCAGTTATGTGGGCAAGCGACCTGATATCCAGACCCTGATCAAGCATCTCCCGGACCTCCCGGACATAGATCTTTGTCGGTTCGAGCAACACTTCACCAAGCGATTTATCAAGCCCGTCAACCTGCGTATCCACATCAAATCCCGGGTTATCCAGCAAAGCTCGCCTTGCAAGCGTCATCCCGTTGCTATGTATACCGGAGCTTGCCAGACCGAGTATTACGTCACCATCCTCGATTTTATCGCCAGTTATGATCTTATCGCTTGAAACCGTGCCGACACCCATCCCAACCAGATCAAAACCACGGTTCTCTCGTTTTCCTTTGATCATCTCCGGCATAATTGCGATTTCCCCGCCAGAAAGTGTTACATCAGCGCGCCTGCATCCTTCAACCAGACCTTTTACGATCGCCTCAAGAATATCGGGATCCGGGTCCTGAATTGCGATGTAGTCAACCATCGACACCGGTTCTGCGCCAACACACAGGATGTCATTAACATTCATGGCAACACAATCAATGCCCACTGTGTCGTATTTTTCCATGAGCTGCGCGATGAAGACCTTAGTTCCAACACCATCAGTTTTGACTGCCAGCGATCTGCCACCCCCAATGTCAATAACTCCTGAAAAATGCCCTATCGGGAGCGTGGGCTTACCTACGGTATCTCTGAACTCAAAGGTTGTTTTAACCAGTTTTATGATCCGTGTTAGTGCAATATCTACCTTTGCCGTATCTGCACCAGCTTTCTGATATGTAAGCTGCCCGTCTGCGGCATCACCCGTAATTTCGGTCTTCTTCATGTGTTTTATCTTCCTTGATGGTTTGTTGGTTGCTGGTGCGGTTTGAAAGACTAAAAATGTACCTAACAACATGTCGGTAGAATAGATCAAACCGACAATCGATCACTTCAAGGTCACCAGACACGCCTGATTTATATATTATTGAGCCCTGCATGCCAGCTGTTAAAAATAATGCGCTAAATCGGTGAACACCACATATTTATCATTAGTTGTGTGGTTATTTAAAATTCACTGGCAGATTTAACCTTGGTTCTCGTATTCTCGCCAAGACACGGGCTTGAAGCGTATAAGACCGGACATTTTAGAGGGCTATCTTGAGGTATTATGCACCGTTGCACCGCACGGGTGTAGGTGGGGGCGTGCGTGAATAGCACCCAACAGCCATCTCAACCGATAGGTATATAAGGAATTAGTAATATGTCATAGTTACCACGACCACTAAAAAAAGTCCGTTCGCGTGGGCGCGCAGTACTCCCCTCACCGGGGGTCTGTGCATTACAGTATTTTTGCATCGATTTTATAGTAATTCTGGGTGGATGGTAGCGGCGTAATCTGCAATAGTTTAGCATAACACACAGAATAAAAGAACATAAGAATGTGTGGATTGATGAAATCAGTGTAATCCTCGTTAATCAGTGGCTAAAAACTTTTGTCAGCCACGGATTAACACAGGTAAACGCTGATTACCGGTATTTTGGTGTGTATTTATTCGGGGCGGAAAAACCATGTGATTAATACGAGAAGATAGTAATTTTTCTCGTGAGAATCCGTATAATCGTGCAGTTATACTTCAAACCAGCACAAACCCAAGCTTTCAAATCAGTTGATATTGAATTCGTAGGATTCGTTCATTCATGTAATTCATGATAAAATCACGAATTTAGACGAATATCATGAATTACACGGATCTATGACCATATAACCCATTTATTATACTTAAAACGTTGAATTATCCCTTGTAAGTGAAATTTGTGCACTTGTTTTTTGGTAGCATTGTTTTTTTTTGTCTGTCGATGAAAAACTGACTCGGTTTTTGCCGGTTTAGATATAGGAGGTGCGGTTATGTACATTTTAGCTTAGTTTCAGTTCTTGCAACTCATATTCCAGACCCTCGGCGTCCAGCCGTCTGAGTAGTGAAGGCAGTTCATCGTCAACTGAAACCACGAAAGGTGACATGCCATGCCATGCAGCCTCAATCACAGCCTCTTTTGCACCGAACATGACATCTGCATCGATCCCGATGTTTTTAAGAGATATTAATGCTTCCACACCCACCGCAACGATTAGCTTGCTGCCTTCTGTAAGTTTTTTGAGCCGCGGGTAATTGACTGCGGCAGAACCCCCGCGATTAATCTTTGGCACCTTCCCGATCATGATTTTCACAGTCGGAAGCTCGATGATCCCTTTCATGTTGGTAATGCCCACATCTTTGCCCCCGGGCACATCAGCGAGAATTTTGCCTGTCGCACTTGCTTCGTGTGTTGTGGATGCATATAGCAATCCGTCACGCATGTACAGGAAAACGCTGGCGCCTGCCTGCAATGGTTCATCGGCGATTGCAGTCCAGACGGTGACCTGGCTGACAACTTCGTCGAGTATGAACCCGGTATACCGTTTGAGTGCGAGTGCGTTCTCGGTTATCCATTCGATGCCTTTTGCAGTCACCTTGTACCTGACACGCCCGTCGCTGTACACGAAACCTTGGTTCGCCAGTTCTTTGAGGTATTCTGAGACTGCTTGTGGCGTAACTCCCAGCGCTTGAGCAATCTCGCTCTGGCGCACATTTGGCTGATGCGCCGCAATCTCCACAAGAATCTGGAACTTTGTTGTGTCGCGTTTGCTTTGAATGATGAGTGTCATACCGGTAGATCATATAGTCCATATTTAATATAAACTTTTTGGTCGATTGTTTTGAGTGTTATTCCGTTGAAATATACAGCGATAGAGTCTCCTGATAAACAGTTGGGTAAACTCGGCGTAAATCAGGGTCTGAAGACCAAAACATGCGCAAATTCGCACCGGGGACGCTGATTACGAAGTATCGTGCGCGCAAATGTAGCACAATCGAAAATCCCGGTGAAATACAACAGACGACTGTTGTTCTTTGTGCCGATCGCGTCTTTCACGTCTTTCGCGTTGTTGCACATCCAACCGCCCATTACGAAAATCACCGGATTTCCAGGCAGTGCCCACATAGATGTGCTTAAAAACACGTATGATGTCGATACATGTTCCTTCCACCAAATAACCCGGCGAGAAACCCCTTATTCACGAGGGTTTTCGCGGCATACACGTGCCGCGCGGCGAGAAGCCACACCCCATCAATTCATGCATGCTTGCACACCTAACACCTACCTACTGCACATTATGCCATGATACAACCATGCCCATACACAATCCCGCGTCAGCAAGCGCATTTGCACCAGCCCATATCACAGGTTTTTTTGAGATATGCGAGCACAAAAACCCTGTTTTGATGGGTTCGCTTGGTTGCGGGGTGACCCTCAGGTCGGGGGTTGTCACCAGCGCCAGCGCCCCCGGTCATGACAATATGTCATGCAACATCCCGGTCGTGCAGTCCGTGGTCTCACAACTGACCTCCTGTGCATGTTCGGTCCGGAGCAGGTCGGATATCCCAATCGGCGCAGGCTTCGGGGCAAGCGGCGCGTATGCGCTTGGCACAGCGCTTGCACTCAATCAGGCTCTGCAACTCAATCAGACCGCCAGCCAACTGACCCGGGTCGCCCACGTAGCGGAGGTCGAGAACATGACCGGGCTTGGCGATGTTGTGGCACAGTCGCTCGGGGGCGTGGTCATCAGGCGCACGGCAGGCGCATCAGCGCGTCTGAACCGAATATACACCGGTGAAAAAAACGTGTTCTGGGTAGTCTTCAATAAGATCTCAACAAAAGAACTGCTCGAAGACAAGAGCACTGCTAACCGAATTAATCCTGTTGGGCGGAGGTCGTTGCGCGAATTATTGAAGAAGCCAACGTTTGAAAATTTTATGCGTCAGTCAAAGCGGTTCGCCGTTGAAACCGGGCTGATGAGCGATTCCGTGTCTGATGCGGTGCAAGCTGTCGAGGCGGCAGGTGGCATGGCAAGCCAGGCGATGCTTGGCGACGTGGTCTTTGCGGTTGACCTCCCGGAAAGACGCGGTGCAGACGATGCGGGCAGTGCTGACAGTGCGACTAGCACGATTGAGCCAGTACTTTCCGAGTTTGGCAGTGTGGGACGGAGCGTGATTGATTTTGGCGGGGCAAGACTGATCTAACTGAAAACTGCTAAGGTTGATTTTAAGTTGTGATGGTGGGAAGTTTGAAGACTGTTTCAAGTTTAAGGAAACTGTTTTATCCATACACCGCATGGTTTGTCATCAATGAACGCAAGGTGCGAGGACAGGACAGGATAACCCGGTGACCATGTGGCAAGAGATCTCACGATTCGGAAAGAAACTTGTAGAATACGGACTTGTTGAATCGCATTTTGGCAATATCAGTATTCGCACCGGAGATACGATGCTGATCACCCGCAGTGGATCCGCGCTTGACGAAATTGATCAGGACGCAGTGGTTGAGGTCGGGATCGCCGGATCATCAAGCATGGACCTGATAGCGTCGTCCGAAACGATCGTGCATCGCGCCATATACCAGAATACATCGGCACTTGCAATTATACATGCGCACTGCCCTTATGCGGTGATCGAGTCTTTGATCGCGGACTCGCCAATCGTGCCCGTCGATAGCGAGGGCGTATACTTTCTACATGAGATCCCGGTCGTAACAGGCGGCATCGGCACCTCTGACCTCGCAAGGAACGCGGCTCCACTTTTACGTGAACATAAAGGCGTAATCATACAGGGACACGGCACAATCGCTGTTGGAATGGTTCTTGAGGAGGCGTACGTGGTGACGTCACAGATCGAACACTGTTGCCAGGTGAAATACCACGTTGATCTCTTTAACCGCGTCAGTGAGTGCTGGAAGGGTGAGATGGGCAAGACTAATGTGGATAGTGGGAGGTGACCCGGGAAAATGCATGCTGTGGTGATGGCTGGCGGCGTTGGAAGCAGGTTCTTTACAGAGGGGTGGAGCGGCGAGAAGCCAATGGTCGAACTCCGCGGGATGCCGCTCATCGATTATATGATCAACACGCTCAAGCGCAGCACGTCAATCGAGCGCATCTTTGTGGTAACCTCACCAAGCGTGCCAGAGACCCAGGAGTATCTGGCGGCGCGTGATGATGTTGAGGTTATCCCGGCGCCCGGTCTTGGTTATGTGGGTGACATGGTTCACGGGATTCAGGCGGCTGACATCAGGGCGCCTGCGCTCGTTGTCATGTCTGACCTTCCGCTTGTCACGCCGGAACTGATTGACCGGGTTGTTTCAACATACAACCAGCGAGAAGAGCCTGCGCTTTCGGTTCACACCCCGCTTTATGTCTGCACAAAACTCGGGCAGCGTCCAACTGCGGTATTTAATCGTGATGGCGAGTTGATCGTCCCGTGCGGCATCAATATCCTTGATGGTAGATTGATCGACGAAGAACAGCCCGATTTTAACCTGATTCTTCCTGACATCGAGGTTGCGCTGAATGTGAACACGGTTCAGGATCTAAAGCGGTGCGAACAGCTGTTACAGGATAAAAACCAGTGATGTTTGACAATTCGCGTTGCCAGCCATCTGGTATCATGTTAGATTCCGCGAATCTGCTCAGGTGAGTTGTGGGTGAAATCTGCGAAACCAGTGTTTATCTGTAGCTAAAACAATTTATTAGCCACGGATTTCATAGGTTGCCACAGATTAAATGTTGTTTTCCAAAGAGCAAGATTCATTCAAGCGATTTCATGTCATATTCAGGTTTATCCAACCGCACCACCAACAAGGATATGACCCCAACACCACACAACATGACAACCCCCACGCAGGAAAACTATTAATACTATGGTGAAGGTTAAAACATGGCTAAAACAAGATTTAAAAAGGTGTTATCATGGTTTTTCACGTAATGCTAATCCCAACACTGGGCTGTCCTTCGAATTGTAGTTATTGCTGGAGTTCAGAGGAAAACTCCCCTGTAATGAGCATTGAAACCATCAAAGAAGTGGTTGCATGGCTCAAAGACTTTCGAGATGATCAGGTCACCTTCACGTTCCATGGTGGGGAGCCGCTCCTTGCCGGCGCGGATTTTTACCGGGAAGCGCTTCCGTTACTAGCTGATGGTGCAAGCCATCTGCAACCGGCTTTTGCCCTGCAGACCAATCTCTGGAAGATGACCCCTGAATTAGCACAGATTCTGGCAGAGTATGATATCCCGATTGGTTCCAGCCTTGATGGTCCAAAAGAGCTTAATGACCGGCAGAGAGGCATTGGATACTACGATAAGACCATGCAGGGCTATAAAATTGCCAGAGAAAACGGTCTTGACGTGAGATTCATCTGCACATTCACTGCACAATCCGTAAAGTTTAAAGAGGATATCTTCAATTTTTTCCTGGAAAATGGGCTAACTCTTAAATTACATCCTGCACTGCCATCCCTGCGTGCTGAAAGCTCTGATGACTGGGTTCTTGACTCGAAAGAGTATGGGGAACTGCTGATTTTCCTTCTGGATAAATATCTGGAAAATATGGATGATATTGAAGTTATGAATATCGACCACCTGTGCAAATGTGTCTTCACACGCCGTGGCACGGTCTGCACCTACGTGGATTGCATGGATAGTACCTTTGCGGTGGGACCTGACGGGAGCATATACCCCTGCTACCGCTTTGTGGGCATGCCTGAGTATGTGATGGGCAGTGTTTATGACCACCCTACGATGGAAGACCTTGCCAAATCAGATGCGTGGGCGCGTATGCATAAGTTCAAGGACTATGTGGATCAGGAATGCAAAGAATGCCCCCACATTAGTTATTGCCGTGGAGGATGCCCTTACAATGCCATGGTGCCAAGCAATGGCGAAATAGAAGGTGTTGATCCACACTGCACCGCCTACAAGATGATATTCGAAGAAATAACCAACCGGATCAATCAGAATTTCATGGGTGCTCCGGGTATGGCGATGAACCCGTTTCAATCAGAACCTGCTAAAGACACAAAACCAGGAATAATGCCGTTAATATTCCGTACGATGTCAAAGTAAGAGTTTTCAGGCATACATCACACATTCCACCACAGTAATCCTGGATTAAAACCTCTCTGGTTGTTCCAATAAGTGCAAGTGTGCAAACCAGCCTCTTAGTTGGCTACTTCCAAGCGGACGCCGCTAAACGTACTTACTCGAGTATTGTGTGGATATCCGCATATAAAACCACGAGATCGCACAAGATTTCACGATATTAACACAGAAATCTCGTGAAAAACCGCGTAATCTCACGGTTCACAACTTACCTGAGCAGGTACGCCAAACACGCATAGGCAATCACAGAGGTACGTGCAACTTGAACCAGGGGAGCCTTCATTTCCCCCGTGCCCAGCCTATTGCGACACAATCTCCCTGATTGCGTCCTGTAATGCCCTGTTGTTATCATGCCGCCGAGCGATTTCGCTCAACCGATCCTCCGGCAGCCCCTCCATCTGCCGTGCGAGCCTGATCATGTTCGGGATCGCACGAACCACGTTATCAACTATTGTGATGGTTGCAGCCTCCGCAGTTCTTGACAGTGGGTTTAAGTCAATTGCAATCACCGACTTTCCCATTCTGGCGAGCGCCTGGCACCGATCCCCATCTTCAAGCGGCACCAGAACCGCGTCTGCGGCATGGATGCCCGCCGCGCAGACCCGTGATCGTGCATGATCAAGTGGGAGCGCAGCGTCAGGTTGCTCGCCAAGAATCTCTGATGCGGGTGCGCCGTGTGCACGCAGATGGTCCACGATCGCATGCACCCGGTTCTCGGTCCGGTGAAATAGGTTTATCTCGATCTGCGCACCCACAACCCTGCTCAACTCAATGATTTCATCCGGCACAAGCGCTGCCACATTGCCATTTACAGAGAGCACGGGGCGCTTTGCAGCAAGCATCGTGGCAACAGCAGCCCGGCTTGCGTGAATCGCAGAGTTAATTGTGCGCTCGCCAAGCAGGTAGTCAAACGCCTCGCCGCGCCCGTGTGCGATCAAACCCTCCTGCGAGGTGATGCCCGCCTTGACACCGGCAACCAGACGCTCCCGTATCAGGAGAGACCGGTGTCGTGGGTGGCTTTCCGGGACTGTCATGTCCGTCTGTTCCTTGCAGGTGCCTTATCAGTTCTTCGGTTTCCGCTTTCGCCACCCATACACAAGCATACCAAGACAATCTATATATGCCCGATACCACACACACAAGCTCATAACAACCAGAAAGGTGATGAACGATCGAGGTTTCACTTGTACTCCCGGCATACAACGAAGCAGAGAGGCTGAAGGCTACCGTAACGAAGACGGCAGATGTTTTAGGTAAAATAACCTCCTCATTTGAGATTATTATTGCGGAAGACGGGGCAGTTGACGGAACTGATAAAATTGCTGAGATTCTGGCATCTGAACATTCTTATGTGGTGCATCTTCACTCTGATGAGCGACTAGGTCGTGGAACCGCACTTAATCATGCATTCAAATTAGCCCGCGGCGACATTCTTATTTATATCGATGTTGATCTTGCAACTGACATGTTGCACCTCTCAGAACTGATCGATCAGATACGGAGCGGATACGATCTTGCAACAGGGTCGCGCATGATGCCCGAGAGCGATGCTGTGCGATCGGCAAAACGCGGAATTGCAAGCAAGGGATTTAACTTTCTGGTGCGTTTAATGCTTGGATCAAAATTATACGACCACCAGTGTGGATTTAAGGCGTTTAAGCGTAGTACACTTCTTGATCTGCTGGGTCAGGTCAGGGATAAGCACTGGTTCTGGGATACTGAGATTCTGGTTCGGGCACAGCGAGCCGGTTATGCGGTAGCAGAGTTTCCGATCAGGTGGAGACCAGGTAGTTCTACTAAGGTTGATATGAAGCGCGATGTTGTTGGGATGGGTTTGGCGATTCTCAGGCTGTGGCGGGAGTTTGGATTTAGATGAACGTGAAAGGACGCAGCATCATCCTAACCTCGTTTCTCGCAGTTTTAATCCTGTTCCTGATAATGAAGCTGGTTGGGAGTGAAGACGTTACAGATGCGCTGCGCACCGCGTCCCCGGCGATCATAGCACTTGCTATACCGATTTACCTGATCTCGTGGCCCCTGCGTGGCATGAGGTACCAGCGGATTCTCATGCAGTCAGGGTATAAATATGACCTGAACTTTCTGATCGGCTGCATCGCACTAAGCCAGTCTGCAAACGTGATCCTTCCAGCCCGCATTGGTGATATAACCCGTGCATACCTGCTTAAGAAGATGAAAAATGTTCAGCTAACTATAGCCTTGTCCTCCCTTGCCGTCGAGCGGATATTCGACATCCTCGCGATCGCCCTGATCGGCACACTTTCCCTTGTATGCATTCGCGGATTGTTAATCGACCAGTGGATCACTAATGTCCTTGCCTTTGCAGGGCTTCTCCTGACAGTCACATTCATACTGCTTATCTTGTCCCTGAAGATCCGCACAAAAATCGGAGGGGTTGTGATGGGTTTTGTTCGCGAGATTGCACGTGTATCCACTAATCCGGGCGCATTTCTCACTATTCTTGTAGGCTCGCTGCTGGTCTGGCTCGTTGATACCATCACCTGTTTTGTGATACTAAACGCATTTTCAGAGCCGATATCGCGCTCTATGATCCCGCTTGTATTTCTTGCAATCGCTGTTGGGAATCTCACAAAGATATTTCCGATCACGCCGGGCGCTATAGGGACTTATGAGGGTGCGTTAACTATAATATTCAGTTTCGGCGGAATCGACCCGGCTATTGGGCTTGTTGCTGCCGGAATTGATCATCTCGTGAAGAACTCAGTGACACTGATACTTGGACGCGCGTATATCTCTCACTTTGGTCTGAGCTGGACGCGGCTGGTTGAGGTTAATCAGGAATAGATGAGTAACGCAGTGCTTGGCGTCGGTTCACCCTATATGTCAGGCGTTGGTCTTGTGCCCTGGCTCTTTTCCTGCGCACGGATGCTCCCCGGTTGCGCAGAAGTCTTCGAAATGCTTAAGCCACTGCGGATACTCCGGCGCGTCTTTTACAAAAATAACCAGGTTTTTGATCTGAGTTGTTGTTATCGCATGCAACTCATGCTCCATTGTGCAGGCATCAGTGTCTGCAATCTTTTCAGGGACATTTATAATTTCTAAGAACGATTTTATGATGTCGTGTCGTTCTTTTACGACTACTGCAATCGCTCTCCCTTCTTTTGTCAGTGTCACGCCATCATATTTTCTGTATTCGACCATGTCCTTCTTATCGAGTCTGTTCACCATCTCGACAACGCTTGGCGGTCTTACCCCCAGTGTGATTGCTATATCCTTTATTCGGACATGCCCCTTCTCCTCTGTGATGTTGAGGATCGCTTCCAAATAATCCTCTGCTTTTCTGGACAGCATAATTAGTATTAGGGCAACCTATAAGTTCAATCTTTCTACCATGCCCATGCCTTTTTCAGTCAGCGTATACATCGCCATCTCAGGACCTGCATTCGCGCCGCGGCATTGCTCACACAAACGGGATGTGGAGCAGGAGCACCCCACCCCCGCCAGATACCCCTCATCCACCAAAAAATCGATCATCGCCAGAAGAGTGGACCGGTTCATATCCAGCTCTCTGGCGATTGTGTCGATGGTGGTTCCATTCTCGATTCTTGACAGAACCTCTTTTATTCTGCTCACGATGAATTCCCACCGCGAGTTTCCCCGGATGCTCTCTTGCTGATATAGTAGAGCACCACGAGCGAGAATGGTAACAGCAAGACCGCGGGCGCATAAGGTGGTGCGTACGCCTCAATAAATCCCGGAAGCGTGTTGAACCACGGTCCGGTCTCTTCTGAAGAGCTTGGTATTGATTCTGTGATCCTTGCAAAGATGTCGCACCCAGATAGGATCCAGATCAGTATGCTTCCCATAGTAACCTTTGCAAACTGGTGGATGTCATCCATGTTCCTGACACCTGAGAGATACAGCAGCCCCGCAAAAAGCATAATGAGTCCGCCCCATCCACCCCTGAATAGGTCGTTTGGCACCTCAAGAATCCCGTAAGCAAACTCGCTCCCGCTTGCTGTTACGAGCAGGTCTGCAACCCCGGCTGCCACTGTTACAATGCCAAGTATGGCAAAGTAGATGACAGCAACAGATGATGTGGATGATGATGATGATGACGGTGTTTGCGATGTTGATTGTCCAGCCATACTCACGCCACCCCCAGGAGTATTCCTATCAGGTGTATCAGTCCGCCATAAGCGAAGACGGTCACTGCAAGAACTGCCAGTGCCCCGATCAGCTCTTTCCAGCCTTCTTTTAGCATCATCGCAAACGTCGCAACGCACGGGAAGTATATCGAGACAAGCACAACGGATGTGATCATCTGATACTTCGTCATCTCGATTACAGATAGTTGCGCAACCGCAAGGTCTTTTCGGAGGAACGCAGCAATGAGCGGACCCGCAGTCTCTGCCGGTACGCCGAACCAGCCGACAAAGATCGGCGCAAGGAGATCACCAAGAAACCGGATGACACCAAACTGGTAGAGAACACCCACAATGGCGCAGCCGAGCATGACGAATGGGATTGCGACCACGAAGAAGCCCTTGACCCTGCCAAAAACCTTCTTCCCAATATTACTCAGCATCGGTCGGCGGTACGGCGGTACATCAATCAAAAATTCAGGCGCCATTCCAGGAATGACTTTGTTCAAGATGTAACCGAAGATGAAGTACCCGATGATCAGATAGAGCAGAATCCAGCCCATCAGGTCAGGAACCACATCCTGCATGATCCCGATCTGCGCGCCGCACGGGATAAAGATTGCAAGAAGCGTCATCATGATGAAACGCTGTTTCTTTGTCTCAAGAATTCGTGTCGCTGCAACACCCGGCACATTGCACCCAAGCGAGAGGATCGTTGGCACAATAGCATACCCGTGCAGACCAATCTTGTGCAGCATCGTATCAATCAGGACCGCAAGCCTTGGCATGTACCCAATATCCTCAAGGAGTGCAAGCGTCAGGTAGAATATGAGTATCGCGGGCAGAACAATGCCGATTGCAACAAAAAGTCCGGAAGTCAGGACACCGAACGACTCCAGACAGTTACTAGAAAGCACAAACTCACCACTATCGATGCCTCCCGCATCAACCATGATAGTGTATAAAAATCTGCCCTGCCCGGGAAACACTTCCTGGAGCCATGGCAGCCAGTATGCATCAAAGAGCCGTACAAAGAATCCATCTGTGAAAAATCCCGCAAACGATCCGAATACACTCCAGAAACCATACATGACAGCAATTGCGATTGGGATGCCGGTCATTGGCTTGATCGTGAGTTCTCCAATAGCATCCTTGAGCGTATGCCTGTACGCCCCAAACGACACAGTCTCTCTTGATATCCGGTCGATTAAGTCCCATCGCTCCTCAGGACTCAGTTTCATACCTCACCTCCCGCAGTTCCCGCGGCTGCATCTGCGGTGCTTGCAGTATTTGCAGTTATATCAGCCACATCAACCGGTTTTGCCTCCCGGATTCTTGACACGAGTTCTTTGATCCCTTCGCCCGCGATTGCAACGGTCGAAACCACCGGAACACCGAGAATCCACTCCAACTTGCCAGCGTCAATCACAATATTCTTATCCTCAGCAACATCCCGCATATTAAGCGCAATCACCAAGGGATAACCTTCCTCAAGGATCTCCATTGCAAGATATAGCCCGCGTTCGATCTTGGATGCATCAATTACAGAGATCACCCTCACATCCTTACTCTCATGCAACATCGCAACAGCAACCTCTTCCGCCCGATCCTTCGGATCAAGAGAGAACGTTCCCGGCACATCTATAAGTTCAACGTCCTCGCCCTCGATCTTCATCCACCCTTTCGTGTAATCAACCGTTGTTCCCGGATAATTCGACTCGGTAACGTTTGCCCCGGTTAAACGATTGAAAAAGACGCTTTTACCGACGTTGGGATGCCCCATCAGAAGAATCTTCATCACACCACATCCACAGTGATCTTTTCTGCCATATCAAGTCCCAACGAGGTCTCTGCGCCATCGACAATCACATCCACAGGACCCTTAATCGGCTGTTTCGTGACCATTCTAAGCTTCTTGCCGACTCTGATGCCCATACCGGCAACCCGCGTCCGAAGATCTTTCTCAATCTCGGTTATAGTGCCCTGCTCATCATAATCCATCATAGCTAATTCTTTTTCCATTCTATCACACCGCGGCAACCTGGATCTTCCGTGCCACTCCGCGACCGATCGATATCATGTTTCTATCGACTTCGATCGTGACCGGACCAGTGTTAGAGATCACGCGCACAACGTTGCCTTCTGATAATCCTCTCAAAAGCAGTTTTTGTCTGATGCCGTGACCACCACTGATTCCTATGATTCTTGCAGGCTTGCCCGGCGCCATCTGTGTCAGATTCATGTCGTTTGAGATTATGTGCATCGTTTCACCATTTAGGTTATCCTACCGGATCATTATCAAAAAAGTGCTGTTAGGTATACAAATACCATGCCCTAATTTAATTAGGTTTTTTAGGAAAACCTAACAAAACATGGCGCATGTAAAGACCGCTATAAGAACATCAGATCCCGAGGGAGCTCACAAGTAATAACATACCGGGAGCGTCACACCACCATGAATAAGAGGTCCTCGCATCTTATAGCAAGATCACTTAACAAACAGAAGAGGAAATCGACGCTCAGGCTTAAGTATCGTGACAACCGAGCCACCAATCGTATGAAAGTCATGCGATTAATATGGCAGTCTTACAGCATCATTGTTGGCGCGGCAACTGATAAATTCAACCTTAAGCATAACGGCAAAGTGAGCAGCATAAAATCGCTATGTACAGGCTCCGTACTTAAGTCCGGGGTTTAGTGACTTCCGTCAAAGAATTGAGATGAATTAATCATATGAAAAAAAGAATATCTAAACCGTCATAGAGAAGGAATGAATTATGAAATTTAGATTAGTTAAAGTAAAGATAAATACTGAAATTTCAATCATTGCGTTAGGATCAATTTGTTTATTGATAGCCACATTCATAAAGCCTTCTAATGTTACTTCACTTTTTACATTATCAGGTTTTTGTTTAGTGCTCTCTGGTGCTATGTTAATTCAGAATAAATCGGTGAATGAGGTGAATCTTTTACCTGCAGTTGAAAAAAAAGAGCAAG
This sequence comes from Methanosarcinales archaeon, assembly GCA_004211975.1. GTDB lineage: Archaea > Halobacteriota > Methanosarcinia > Methanosarcinales > Methanogasteraceae > Methanogaster_D. Next base: position 18,882 of record RXIK01000145.1, read on the forward strand.
GAGAGAAATTAGGATTCGATGACTATAGTAAACGTGGTAAATTTGTAGGAGTGAATGTCGTTGCCAATACCTTATTCGATATTGGTATATCTATTTTAATACTTGGAACTATTTTTGTCCTATATGGCGAGTTAATCAATTCGGTTTTTATCAAAATAATTCCTCTATACGTGGTAGTTCCACTAATATTTTTAATGTTAGTCTGGAATTATTTTAACAGAAGGTATTTTTAGGATTCAAAAACGATTAATTAAACATTGACAATCCAGTAACATCAACTTTGATGCCCCGTTTTTCTAAAACGGAGTCAGTGACTTCAGGGTGCACATTGGGGTAAACTATTTGTTTGGGATCCCCCAGGTACACCCCTGAAACCAGGAGGGGCGAGTTGGACCTGAGCGATCGATGATCAATGATCGGCGCTTTCCACGGTTTTGGAACACTTGATCAC
>RXIK01000191.1 GCA_004211975.1 Methanosarcinales archaeon
ATATTCTTGTGGCTGTGACAGCCCGTATGCCTGCACACTGAGTCCGGAAAGGCTCATTCCTGACACGAACTCGAATGTCTGGCTGCCGATGGTCCTGGCAGGCATGGTCTGATGTATTTCTGCGGGGTTTATGGATGCGGTTGCCACTTTGCCAGATATCACCTCTGAGAACGACTGTCCTGCGTACAGGACGTTGTGTAACAGGATCTCATGCAGTCCTGTGCTCACATCCGCGCTTATGATCTCTTTTGCTCCGCCGGTGGCGGTGTCAAACCGGAACTTTCCACTTCCCATGTATGTGTCAGCACTGCTGCCGTAGCTGTCAAGCGTGTAGGGACCATATCGCGGATCTGGCGTGAACAAATCCGGTGTTGGACCCAGGACATGTACGTCGATGTCTGTTGGCACATTTTCCCAGGTCATATCAACCAGCAATTTGCTTCCGGGTCCAATATCGGCATCATCCGGTATGTCTACGAAATAGAATCGCCAGTCACCGACTTCATATCTCCAGCCCCAATCAAACCCTCCGAATATCCTGTTGTTGTCGTACAGGTCAGTAGTTAGTGTATTTCCGCCAAACTCAAATGTTGTTGTGTCTGCTGCCACATTCACAATCACCGGGACCACAGTCTCATATATGCCATCGCTCACAAGGATCTTTCCTTCGTAAAGCCCGATACCGGCATCTACCGGTATGCTTATTGTTGCGTCAAAGGCAGCGGATCCTCCTGCAGGCACAGATAACGTGCTGTGGCTCTCGGTAACCCATGTCCAATCAGTATTCTCATAGAATTCCAGCTGGATGTTAACAACGGTGCTTCCGTTGCCGGCACTGTGCTGAAGACCAAGCAAGATCCTGTCTGCGCAACGAAGCTCAGGGTCAGGATCACGGAGGAAAACTTCGTTGATGTTTGCACAGTTGTAGCCATACGTGAATCGGTTGAGTTCGTATCCGGAGTCACGATCAACCTCGCTCGCCTGAACCACACCATCCCCGTTCACATCATCCCAGTAGATTCCATCGCCGTCAAGGTCGGTCCACTTATAAACAAGAAGCCTGTACACCTCGTCGTATTCGTAGTCCCCATCCATGTCAAACACACTGAAATCAATGTAAGAAGTAGCCTTCAGAAGACTGGTTCCGGCTGGTATCGCTCCTGTTATATCTATCAGGTAATCCGGTTCTGTGAACTGGTATTCATCCTCTAAGGTGCCGTCAGCATCTATTGTGGTCGTCCATACCCCGGTTCTTTCCAGCACCGAGTCGGAGATGGTTGCAGTAACCGGACCTGATCGATTGTGGTTCTCCACTGTGAGTGTCATGACATCGGATTCTCCGGGACTTATGATCCCTGAAAACGCCTCATATTCAACGCCCCTATAATCTCCAACCATCCGGAAGGCAGGTGTAACCATCAATCCACCCATCCCACTTGCTATCCGGGTTGCCCTATCCGCATTGGTGAATCCTGCGCCCTGTTGCAGCACATCATAGTTGATGTTGTCAGCTCCTGACATGAGTATGTTCCTTGCAAGTTTTGAGCCGGGGAACACTTCATTCGTCTGGTTATATGCATCATACACCAGTGCTAGTTCTCCGGCAGTTGCCGGTGCTGAAAGACTGGTTCCACCCCACAACCTCCATGCAGTGTATCCATCCTCCCCCTGGTTCAGTGGTGTATCGCCAGCTGCTCCGGATCCCACTGTGACAACATCAGGATCTGCCTGTCCAATGGCATCGGGTCCCCGGTTTGAGAATGGTATCACATCTCCACAGTTGTACTGCGCCGAATCATTAACCGGCTCATAAGTCCAGTAACTGGTTGATGCGCCGACACTCACCACCCCTGGGCTCAGAGGACTTGCTGTTGTGCCATACCCAAATCCACCGTTTCCGGTTGACATTGTGAAGGTTGCTTCCGGATTATAGCTTGTTGTTATGGTGTCTATGAGTCTTGACTCAAAATCCCAGCCAGCGTTTATTATGTCTGAGTAACCAAAGCTGCAGCTTACTATCTGTGCTTCATCCCCGGTTCCAGGCGTTCCATCGTATCCTCCAACTGCAAAGTAGTAGATATCAGAGATAAGGGCATTATAGATGTTTCCTACCGCTATTATCTTTGTGTCTGGCGCCATGCCCTGCACAAATCCGTCTCCGGCATTCCAGGAACTCTCTCCGGATCGCCCCTGTGCTGCGACGGCTGAGGCGCAGAGCGTTCCATGATCCTTCGAAAAATCAAGAGAACCCATGAAAGCAACAAGATTGCCATTGTCCGGGATGGTTAGTGGAAGTCCCCACCAGTATGCGAACACATCCGAATAGGGTATCGGGTTCGTGCCGTCCGCAATGAAATACACCATCCCACCGGATATGTCCGCATACCCATCGGAACCCGGGAGGGCTGTGGTACTATTTAAGTTGTCCTGCCATGATATCTCATCTCCTTTGACACATGCTTTTTCGTCTGTGAAGTCCTTGTCATTGTCCAGATCCACATACACAGCGTCATATACTCCGGCAGTGGACTCGTCCACCACGAGAACTGCAACATACTCGGAATAACATAATTCATGGAATGCCTCGTCCGGATGCACCCCCACATGATAGACACCGCTCTGGCTTACAAGCCCGGTGATGTTGTAACCGCACGTATCAAGCACACCGTCCGCATTCAAATCCCCATCTGTGCTGCTTGTATTGGAGTACCAGCTTCTAATATCCGGGAATGATGCTCCTTTGTACGCCAGATAATACAGCATGGAATATGGGTCAAACGCGATTGGCCATCCATTGTATGGTGAAGCGGGATCTTCGACCCTTGCCTGCGTTCCCTGCAGGTCAGGGTGTGCAAAGTCAACGCCACTGTCAAGAACCGCAACTTTGGTGCCGGTTCCTGTGAATCCATTGTCCCACGCGTTCACTGCGCCATGTTCCATTGCAGCCAGCCACATATCCGGCTTTGGTGGATCGGGAGATCTTGGTGGATGGCTTCTGTTCGTTACAGCTCCTGCATACCGTGTCTTGTCAGCCAGATCCGGGTCTGGTGGTTCGGGCACGTCAACTGGCTGCAAACTGTTTACAGCAATCACTTCTTCCACCGAAGCTATCTTCAACAGCTTATGCATCAGGTTACTGTCGATCTGCAAAGATCCGAATGTCCTGTAGGTTCCAGGCAACCTTGTTTCGGAAGTAGCCATAATTCCCATGTACTCTGACAAATCGTAGCGTTCTGTCGTAATGACAATTATATCAATTGTTGGTACCGCCCTGATACCCGGTACTGCCATCTGCGTTACCGGGGTATCCTGCTTGATTGGTTTAACCGCACTTTCATCCAGAGCTAATTCAATCAGTTTCGAATCGACTTTTGTCAATATCGAATCCTGTATGGTGGATAGCTCCATCGATGCCGCGCCCAGCGGTTGTCCACAGATCAGGACTATGAGCGCAAGTGTTACTATCATATTATTTGTATTCATACATCATTCCCCTGTTTGGTTGTTTCAATTTACGTCCGCCACACATCGGCGCATGGTCATCAAACATCTGTGGTGTGCCGGCATATTCGCGCCATGGTATATTCCCCCACCCCAATTCCGCCAGCAGATATTGTGGGTGGCGATGGTGGGATGATCTGCTGCAATCCCTGTTTACATTTCTAATTGGTTGATCTCAGGGATCTCATGCTGCACACCAACCAATGACACTTCGTTATTGACGATCTGGCATATAAAGGTTTTGAAATTTTATGGCGGACCCTGCGGCAACCAAAAAGGAGACGTCTGCAACCCCCGAAAAACAAAAACAAAAAAAAATAAAGGTGCGTTTATGCACCTTACGTTGGCTTGTCGTAGAGCTTTGTCTTGGTCAGCAGGTTGCCTGCCCCAGCGTGTGGCTGACGGAAGAGTGTGTCGTTTGCCTTCTCGATCTCACGTGCTTCCCTTGCAAGAACCGCTGCCGCAGTCATCATCTCATGACCAGCCGCTGCGGTGAGTGCGACCTTTTCAATGTCCTTGTGTATGAAACAGGCAGGGAAATTGATCGCTGCAACAGTGTTTGCCATGTGAAGCGCAGCAAGAGCCTTCGCCTTTGCATACGGGTTCTCAAAGCATCCGCGCTCAACACACTTCTCAGGGCTTCCAAGAATGTATGGCAGTTCAAGGTCTTTTCCGGACTTGCCAGATGCAACCTGATCAATCACATTGTCAAATGCTTCCTGGATCATGCGGACAGGACCACATGCGGACAGAACCTTCATAGCGTCAGCGTTAAATGACGCCATCTCTGTTGGGTCAAGGAACTCTCTCTTCGCGCCAATCAGCGGGTCAACCTTCAAGATGATCGATCCAAAACCAGCATCCTTCAGCGCCTGACGCCCATCCTTCTTGTCAGGTCCATCCGAAACAATGATTGTTGGCGTGTCCTTATAGATCTCCCGTGCCGCAGTTGGACCGGGTGCACCCGCATTCGGGCTGATCATAACAACAAAATCAGGATCCCAGTGCTTGATCAACGCTTCTGTGTCTTTCGCTTCATCCGCGCCCATCTTTGCGCCGGTACCAATCGTTCGTACCATAATACCTTTTCTTGCTGCAATTTCGTCAAGAACAAGGTCAATTACCTGGGACATCCCAAGATTCCCAAGTTTTACAAATCCAATCTTTACATCACTCATTATGGATCACCGAATTTAGGTATCATGGTTATGAGATATAAGGCTATTGATCGGCTTCGAGGGCATCAAAACCGCCCCCTCCGCAGCATGGAATAAACCAGCCACGCGCCAATGATGCCGGACAGCACAAACCCGCCGGCGCCAAGCACCGGAACCCCGCAGACAAGCGGTTTCATGCCCGACTGGATGATTAGCGCCGAGGCAAGGATGAGTGCAGAGAGGATCATGCTCGATGAGATACGGTTACTCATGCGATCAAGTTCGGATACAATGTGGTCAAGCCCTTGATGCTCAAACTCAAGACGCAGCGTCCCCCGTTCAGCCCGCATGAGAATCTGGTCGACCCTGTGCGGAAGCCCGCGCACGAGCCGCCCGAATCCTGGTAACATCCGCAGCCACTCCCGCACGATCCGCGCCGGATGCATGCGCTGGAGCGCCAGATTCCGTATAAACGGCTTTGCCAGCTCCTTAAGGTTATAATCAGGATCAAGCTGTGAACAGACCTCTTCTTCAATCATCAGCGCCTTTGATAGGAGTATGAGGCTGGACGGCACAGTTCCATGGTGTGTCAGGACCATGTCGATCATTTCACGCATCATAACACCCGTGTTCACATATCGCAGCGACTTTCCATAGTATTTGTTGATCATGTTTGATATTTCAAACCGGAACTGCGGAAGATCAATCCCATCATAACTAATGACGCCTGCATGCGCAAGCACATCAATCACGGTGTCAGGATCATTATCAGAAAGTGCGATGAAAAAGTCCACAAGGTCATCCCGAGTCGCCCGGTCCAGATGCCCGATCATCCCGAAATCAATGAACGCAACAACATTATCAGCCCCCTTCATCGCAAGCACGTTACCAGGATGCGGATCCCCATGAAACGCACCATGCAAGAATATCTGCTTTAAAAACGATGTCGCAAAATTACGAGAAAGAACCTTACGATCCATACCCGCCACACCAAGCTCATCCACATTAGAAATCTTGATTCCATCAATAAACTCCAACGTCAAAACCTGCCACCTGGTATAGTCCCAGTAAACCTGCGGGATATGAATGGTGACATCATCGCTGAAGTTTTCACGGAGTTCATCCGCACTCTGTGCCTCAATCGTATAATCAAGCTCTGCGTGAATGATGCGTTCAAACTCATCAATAAACCCAACCGGATTAAACGCTTTCACCTCCTCAATATGCTGATCCGCAAAACGCGCAAGATCACGGAGAATCCGGAGGTCAGCATCAATCACACCCCTCACACCAGGGCGCTGCACCTTCACGCTAACATCCTCACCGGTGTGAAGTACAGCCCGATGCACCTGACCAAGAGAAGCTGTTGCAAGCGGCTGGTGCGAGAACGACGCGAAGATATCATCAATCGACTCGCCAAACTCCTCAGTGATAATACCACACACCTCACGATAACTAAATGATGGCACAGTATCCTGCAACTTTTCAAGCTCTTTTATATACTCTTTCGGAAGAATATCGTACCGCGTACTCAAGATCTGCCCAAACTTGATGTACGTCGGTCCAAGCTCCTCAAGCATCAGCCGAAGCCTCACAGGGTCAGAGAGCTCAAGATAAACCTTTGGCTCCCTTGCAACACGATCCTTCAGCGACCGCACCGGATGAAGATTAAACCGATCAACCAAATACCCAAAACCATACTTGATCGCAACTCTTGTGAGCGCCCGGTACCGGTGAATCTGTTTTTTGCTGATCCTCCGCATCATCATACAACAATCTGTTATGATGATAGATATGCCTGGCGATGCCATGCAGAACAGCAAGAGCAGACGAAAACTATCAGATAGTGCTCACCAAACAATAAAGTAGCAAAAACACATGCTCAAGTAACCAGTGGTAGCCAGAAAATAATAAAAAGCCACAAGTTTGAGAAGCAGCCAAAAGAAGAAAAACATTTAAACAACACAATCCAGAAGACTATTGTGAACAGCGTGGTGAGAACATGAAGACGATAGACATACGCTGGCAACAGCGATTTCAGAATTTTGAGAGAGCCTATCTGCGTTTGAAAGAAGCAATGGAACTGGAAGAATTGACTGAACTTGAAAGAAATGGTTTGATTAAGCGTTTTGAGTTCACACTCGATCTCTCGTGGAAGGTGATGAAAGATTTTTTGGAAGAAAAAGGATTTGCTTTCAAGCCTTCGCCCAAAGACACGTTGCGACTGGCACAACAGAGCGAATACATAACGTATGCACAAGAGCTGATTGATGGATTGGACATGAGAAATGAGCTTTCACACGACTATAGCCTAAGTTTGAAAGCTGCGCAAAAATGAAGGCTCCGCCACCTGTTTTTTGTTGCCACTAACAGATTTTAAATAAACGATGCTCCACTCATCAGAGATTAGCGCCCTCCAGGACATCGCCCAGGCGCAGTGTTGAAAACAATCTCGCCTGATCTGTATCCATAGTCTCGAAAACAAACTTTGCTTCGTGATCTCCGGATTTCACTAGTGCGACCC
>RXIK01000192.1 GCA_004211975.1 Methanosarcinales archaeon
GATGGCAGTAGCACACCCTCACGTTGTAGCAATTACAGGTGCCATTCCTTCGTCTTTCACGCCTCTCTCGCTGGTGACTTCCTAGTTGAATCAGAGGACTGCGCAGACGCGAGGGCGCGAAGGTTGGAAACCACAGAATCCATCAGAATCCATCAGAATCAGGTATCCGCCATGTTTTGCATCGGCAGGATGCCGATTACAGATTCATCCCGCGCCCACCAGCACCTGACATACCACATACCACATACCACAAATACAAACCTTTCTTTTGTCATGCGTTATAATCACACTAACATGGATTACGAGGTCGTTGTGGTTGGAGCAGGACCTGCCGGCTGTCTGGCAGCAAAGTACGCCGCGAAGAACGGAGCAAAGACCCTCATCATCGAAGAACATGCATCCATCGGCTCGCCCGTGCAGTGCACAGGACTGCTGAGCGTAAACGCAGTCAGTGAGTGCGAGGTAGCTCCTGACAGATATTTCCATCCGATCACCGGTGCATTTGTCTATGCGCCTGACGGACGGCGGATTCGCATAGCTGGAGACGAAATCAAGGCATACGTGGTCGATCGGAGGCTCTTTGACCGAACACTTGCGCAGGATGCGGTCAGAGAAGGTGCGGAAATACTCATGCGAACACGCGCGGTCGGCATGGATATCCAGGATCCGGGAAATCAACCTGACCACAAAAAAATTCTTCATATCATGACCGAAGGAGAGCCAGATACGATCAAGGCAGACGTTGTCATCGGAGCCGACGGGATCCAGAGCCATGTTGCACGGTGGACAGGCATTAACACGCCCAAAACAATTCTTTCAGGCGCACAACTAAGCACAATCTATGATTTTGACGACCCCCATTTTGTTGAGATATTCCCGGGGTCGTGTGCGCCAGGATTCTTTGCGTGGGCGGTTCCGTACCACAACGACGCACGGATTGGGCTTGCGGTCAGACCAAAACCACAGCAGATGACCGGATCAAGCTCAAGGTCCGGGACCGGGACCGGCTCTGCATGGGATTATCTACAACATCTGGTCTCAGAACACCATATCATAGCAGGAAAGTGTCATTCCGGCAGCTCAGGGATCGTGCTTGGCGGAATCCCAATTAGCACAACACCGAAATCCGCCGCAGATGGCGTGCTGATCACCGGTGACGCGGCAGGACAGGTTAAACCAACATCAGGAGGGGGCGTGTATCCCGGCGCAATCTGCGCAAAAATCGCAGGAAAAGTAGCGGCGGACGCAGTCAGGGATGGTGACACATCTGCCAGGCGGCTTGCAGTGTATGACCGGCTCTGGAGAGCGAAGATCGGGCGAGAACTGATGATCGGGAAAAGAATTAATGGGTGGATGGCAAATCTCAGTGATTCAAGGATCAATCAATTGATTGAGGTAATGGATGACGATGAATTGCTGGATCTAATCACGAGATATGGTGATATGGATCATCTGTCAGTTGTCGTGCGAAAACTTCTGATGAACCGGAAGAGCATGGGTGTTTTTGCAAAACTGATTCGGATGCTATAAAACACCAAAAAGAGTGTGTTTAACTAACCACAAAATTATGCGGAGTTCCACCGGGTTTATATGCGGACATCTGCACAATACTCGAGTAAGTACTATTTTGGAGTTATTCGATGACATCCTGCATTCACGCGATCTGAATATCCGCGCCATATTCTGACGTTTTTTAGCATGAAAAGTCGAATAACCTGAGTTTTAACAGGTTATTTTCTGGCAAGCCCTGAGCACACACCAGAGAAAACAGGAATTGCCACCACTTACAAACACACCCGGAAACAAGAGCATTTCACGGTACTTTGACAAGATAACTCCGCTGCCGCACATAGACGACGCTTACACCAGTATCGAGTAATCTTGCCTTTAATTCAGCGTCGTTGGTAAAAACAGCAGCGCCCATCCTGGTGGCAAGCGCGAGAATGGCGTCATCAACATTTCCCGCGGTTTCAACGATCTTGCACCGATCTAACAGTGATACGGCAACGCGAGCAGCGTTTTGATCAGCACCCCTTCCGGACGATGCAATCAGCTCCAGTTCACGCACCACGCCAGACGGCACAATAAACTCGTGAAAGTTGAGTGTTGCAAGATCCGAAAATATATCGACACCCAACTGCACCGGAACCATCAGTGCATTGGTGTCGAGAACGATCTTCATTCAGCCAGCTCGCCAACTCCGATCAGGCGCCATCTAGCCCCGATTTGTCGTGATATGGCAACTCTTGCCCCGATCTCGGCACACACGGGACGTTTTAGCTGGACGCTGATGGTGGCGCCGCGCGTGCCCGCGACAATGCCAACCGTGGTAGCGGTTCCAACATTTAGCATTAGCGGCTCGTTTATGCGGATAGCATCGACCACCGCGCTGTCACTTGATCCGACAACCCGCTCAAGAAGCGTGGTGTGCATCTTGAACACTTCCCAGACCGGGGGAAGCGTGCCGGGTTTGCCGGCAATTTGACCGGTGAGCTGGTCGCTTTTTGTCATTGCCGAGTCAAGTTTCGTGCCAATTGCAAGAAGTCCACCAGGAGTTGCTTTTTTCTGCTTTTTCCTGCCTGCGATGATGTTTGTGACCTCGGTCCTGAGTGGTATCCACTGCACGCTGCCAATCTGTTCGACCCGCCGCCCAGGTCTAATCTCTATTTCATCGCCAACTCGCAGAGTTCCCTGGCTAAGCGTGCCGCCAATCACCCCGCCAATCAGTTGTTCAGGGGGTGCGCCCGGTCGGTTAACATCAAACGACCGTGCAACCATAAGGCGCATCGGTTTATCCATCTCATGCACAGGGGTTGGAATTGCCTCTTCAAGTATCTGAATTAAAAGATCAATGTTTATCCCTTGTTGTGCGGAGATCGGGACAATTAGGGCGTTTTCTGCAACTGTGCCCTTAACAAACTTCTTTATATCATTATAATGCTTAATCACATCTTGTTTTGATACTAGATCAAGTTTATTGTGAACGATTACGATATTTTTGATACCGATGATATCAAGCGCCATCAGATGTTCTCTTGTCTGTGGCTGCGGGCAGGGGTCATTCGCTCCAATCACAAGCACTGCACCATCCATGATGGCGGCGCCTGATAGCATGGTAGCCATCAAGGTCTCATGACCTGGTGAATCGACAAACGAAACCATGCGTAGTGTCTCAGTCGCTGCGCCGCAATGCGGGCATTTCTTTTCTACGGTGTAACACAGCGGTTCTTCGCATTCTGGGCATTGCCTAAAGGTGATATCTGCATAGCCCAATCGTATCGAGATACCTCGTTTTAGCTCTTCGCTATGCTGATCCGTCCACACCCCGGAGAGCGCGCTTACGAGCGTGGTTTTTCCATGATCGACATGCCCGACCATGCCGATATTAACACAGGGCTGTTTCAATCGTTTATATCCTCCGGAAACTTCTGTACCATACTATCCGCGGCAGTTATAAGAAACTTGTGGGTGCAAGATGGTTTTTTAGTACTTCGCAAGGGACACATTTCTTCATCCGAATCAGGTAATTACTCAGGTATGTTGGTTAATCGTCCGATAGCGGTCATGTACTTTATGGCAGAAAAAACAGCCGTTACCAGCGGGAAAATACGCCGGACACAAACTCGTGTCCGGGGTGGTGGAGGCAGGACCGGTAATTTTGTGCAACTACCGCCCCTAAAACCGTCTACTCAGCTACCTTTACCATGCACGGTCGGATCACTTTCGATTTGTATTTATACCCGCGCTGCAGTTCCTCCACAATGGTGTCGCTTGCAACGTCGCACTGCACTTTAGCAACGGTTTCGTGCCTGTGTGGATCAAAGATCTCGCCGACCGCCTCGATGAGCACAACATTTTCTTTTTCCAGCACAGCCCATAACTGCTGGTAAATCATCTCTATTCCCTTTTTGACAGCGCTTACATCATTGTTTTGCTGTACCGAATTAAGAGCGCGATCGAAATTATCAGCTACGTCGAGCAATGATAGGATGAGCTCTTCATTTGCGTATTCAATTGAGTCTACCGTTTCTTTCGCGGTTCTCTTTTTGTAGTTTGCAAAATCCGCCTGCAGCCTCTGTAATTGTGCGAAGTTCGAGTCTGCCCGATCTTCGCACTTTTTGAGATTCTCTCTTAGCTGTTGCAACTCTTGCTGTTTGGCATCGGCATCCTCTTCGATCGCATCATGAGCCTCTTCGCGGGTTTCGGCATCCTTGCGATCGATATCAGAACCGATCATAGTCGTGTGGTGCTTGACCCGGTCCCGGAGCCATTTCCTTGCGCGTAGCTGCAAATATATCATCGATCTTGAGAATCATGGTTGCTGCATCAGTGGCGGATTTCAGTAACTGGGTTTTCACGCGGAGTGGTTCGATAATACCCTGCTCATGCATATCCACGACCTCGCCGCTGTACACATTGATGCCTGACGAGATGCCGCCTTCGATGTGTTTTGACTTAAGCGCGGTTAACAGATTATCGGCGTCAAAACCGGCGTTGTCCACAAGCGTGTACGGGATTGTTTCCAGCGCGTCGGCAAACGCATTCACCGCAAGCTGCTCTTTACCGCCAATGGTTGCGGCATACGTCTTAAGACGCAGCGAAAGCTCGATCTCGCATGCGCCGCCGCCCGCCGTGATCTCACCATCAGTGATAGTGTCTGCCACAACCCTGAGTGCATCATTCAGTGCGCCTTCGACGGTGTTCACAACGTGCACGGTGCTTCCGTGTGCGATGATTGAGACTGTGTGTGGACCTGTGCAACCCGTTATGTACATGAGTTCCTCGTCTTCACCGCCTTTTTCTTCGATACGTCCGGCTGTGCCAAGATCGCTCTCTTCTACATCCACGATGTTTGAGATGATGTTTGCACCGGTTGCCCGTGAAATCGCCTCTAAATCGCCGTCTCTGAGCCGTGCAACTCCAAGTATCCCGCGTTTGATAAGATATCCTTGTGAAAACTCGGTTATGCTTTTCGTAGTGAATACGACGTTTGTACCGATGTTGTAGAGGGTGTCTATGTCTGATTTGATGGAAGTCTCCTCTCCATCATAAAATCCCTGCATCTGGTCTGGAGAACTTATTTTGACTTTATCTTTGCTTTTTCCGCCGGGCATTACACCGAATTTCCGGTATTCTATGCTGGACGTTAGCAGCGCTATACGCGCATTCTCGACGCGTTTTGGCATGACGCTATTCACGCGAGACTTGTCAATCACTATGCCTGTTATCAGTTCAGAGTCTTCTATGCGCTTGCCAACGCTCGTTTTGATCAGAATGTCATTGGCTACGTCAACAATTCCGTTTTCCTCGACTGCTTGTGCCGCCTGCACACACAGGGGTGCCAGAGCAGATCCTTCCTGCACTTTACCGACCATCGCGGTCGATGCAATGTTTTGCAGGATCTCTGCGTTGTCTTTTGCCACATTGGTTGCAAGTTCGCGGAGTATCTCCTGTGATTTGCCTTCTGCCAGTTTGTATCCTGCACGGATCGTCGTTGGGTGGACGCCTTGTTCTACCAGTTTACCTGCTTCCTTCAGCAGTTCTCCTGCAAACATCACAGCGGCAGTTGTGCCGTCACCTGCTTCTTTTTCCTGTGTGCTCGCCACGGCAACGATAGTTTTTGCGCTTGGATGTTCCACATCGATCTTGCGTAGAATGGTCTCCCCATCATTGGTGATTGTAATATCACCCGCAGCATCGACCAGCATTTTATCCATACCGCTTGGACCGAACGTTGATTTTACTGTATTTGCCACCGCCATGGCAGCATTGATATTCAGGTATATTGCGTCCTTCTTCTGTGTGCGTTCTTTACTTGGGTCTATTACGACCATTGGTTGAGTTATTTGTCCAGCCATTCGGAACCTCCATAATCGGTATTATTTAACTGATAGTACTTCTATAAAAGGATTACGAAAAGGGGGTGTCCTGCTCAAATTGTTTCGATGAATGGGGTTTATGCGAGCGGGCACATGGAGGGAGGGGGGAGTTGAGGGGGAGTTGGGGGGAATGTGGTAAAAAAGTTATTTTCCCGCTCGCATATATAACAATTAGGCATGATAGTATATAAACTTTGTGGCTCAATAGACACACAATTACGAGATAGCATGCCAGATTACAAAACATGAATGCCCCCATAGTAATTCGCGTGTGCATGCATGTTCCCACTCTTCCGGATGACCCGATCGTGGCAAGCAAGAGTGAACCACAATCCAAAAATATCAGAAAGTCCCCCGGGATTTGGTCGCTGCAACGCAAGATACCAAAAAAGGATGTGACTGCTCAAGTATGGTGATTAGTCGCACGATTGCGATTCGGTACTTTCTGGTAAAAAAAATAACCGCGGAGGGCGCAGAGTAACGCAGAGTGTTTAACCGTTTATTTCCCCTCCGCGTCCCTCTGCGCACTCTGCGTGTGACAAGAAGCTGCATCACTGATTGCCTAACCGGCTACCCCCTCCATTCGGGGTAATCCTAC
>RXIK01000193.1 GCA_004211975.1 Methanosarcinales archaeon
CATTTATGCTCTCAACCACGCTTTCTGCAACATCAGCGAGAAAGTGGGCGCTCGATACGTGGATATCCGAAAGATGCACGATCCGTGTCATCTACTTGCACTCACTCCAAGACCGGTATGAAGTGCACAGCCTCAACTATCTCCTGCCCCTCACTTGAGAGCACAAAGTCAAGGAACAACTGCTCATCCGCGTCTGGCGCCCCGTTTGTGATCATTAGAAGCGTTCTTGAGATTGCATACTCGCCACTTCGGATATTCTCGACTGTTGCCGCGATGCCGCCGAGTTTCACAGCCTTAATATCGGAATTGACAAATCCAAGGGACAAAAACCCGATTCCATGCTCATTTCCGGCGACGGTCGTTCGCATCTGCCCATTTGAGTTCTGAGTGATCGCGTAATCCGTGACTTCCGTTTTGATGGGTTTCAGAACTGAAGCCTCAAAGCAATCCCTTGTCCCTGAGCCTTCTTCTCTTGAAACTACCATGATCTCCGCGTCCGCGCCTCCGACATCCAGCCAGTTCGTGATCTTGCCGGAGTAGATGCCCTGAAGCTGTTCCAGCGTGAGATCGCTGACCGGGTTAGATGGGTGGACGACGATGGCAACGCCATCCTTTGCAATGACGTGCGTCACAAGATCCGGGCAACTCTCCAGCTCAGAGTCTTTTAGGTCTCGAGACGCGGTCCCGATATCCGCGATGCCGTCCACAACCGCCTTTATGCCGAGCGAGGATCCGCCGCCACTTGGATGAACCTTGTCGCCCGGATTATTTTCCATGAATACGCGTGCGCACTCAGTTGCTATCGGAAGAACGGTTGTCGAGCCTACGACCTGCAGTTTCAGTGATGAAGTGTCATCATCACCATTACCACCGATACAACCTGATCCAAGCAGAGATGCTGCAACCACTGCAATGGTCAGGATAAGTGTCGTCACTGCTGTATGTGACGAAAAACTACGCGTTATGTGTGATTTTTTCATTTTTGGTATCACCGCGGTAACGTGGGCAACAGGTACATATATAGTTTTTCCAAATAAATATAGATATTCTATATACGCTACATAGCCAACCCATACCACACACATTCTATTGTTCACAGTTCTATCAGGTGCCCGGTAAAACCAAACACCCAACCGGAATCAGAGGTTTCGTGCGTGTTTAACCCCACAGCTAAACAAATACGAATTTTCCCAGGGTCCCCACACAGGGCAATTTTATTGAACACCCCACCACGAATACACATTCATGAATCTGCTTGATGAGATTACGAACCGTGCGAGGAAAAGTCAAGCGCATGTCGGCGTCGGCGTGGGTGCCACAGGTGCCAACGCAGGCGTCGCCGCAGATGCCCACAACAAGTCGGTGATCGCAGATATCCAACGCGCTTCTGAGTTTGCCGAAATCAGGCTAATCGGGAAGGCTGAACAAATACACACAATTAACACCGACCTTGAAACCGTTTCCTCAGAAACCCCGGAACTCGAACTGGTGCGACAGCTTGCAGACGGACGCATCGATGCCGCCGTACGCGGCACGCTCAGCGCCACAAAAACCCTCAGCCACCTTAAAGACGTGTTCAAGGTTCCCGCGTTACAGAGGCTCGCCCTCCTCACAACCGCGGACGACACACCATTTTTCCTTGCGCCGGTCGGAATCGACGAAGGCAACTCGACCGACGACAAGATCAAGCTAATCTGCAAAAGCACAGCATACATCACTGAAAAATTCGGAATTCACCTGAGGGTGGCGGTTCTTTCCGGAGGACGGTTCGAGGACGCTGGCAGAAGCGCCCTGATAGATCAAAGCCTTGCCGACGGCGAGTTTACCGCAGATAAACTGCGTGAACATGGAATCAATGCGAAACACCACGGGATTCTGATCGAGGATGCAATTAAAAACGCGAATTTCATTGTTGCACCCGACGGGATCACAGGAAACCTGATCTTTCGCACACTAACGTTTCTCGGCGACGGAAACGGCTTTGGCGCACCAGTGCTCATGAAACCGGTGTTTGTGGACACGTCAAGAGTGAAAACAAATCTTTCAAATGCGATCATGCTTGCAAGCGCGCTGGCGTGGACTGATGAGCGTTAAACTCCAGGTTGCCAGATACTATGCACACCGACAAATTACAATACCACAACATTATATCCCATAATACAGCGCTAATATCATGATGGTACACAAAACACTCTCGCCAGCAGAGCGAGACAAGTTACTGCACAGGCTACATGGCTATCTGGTGTGGGTCGGCGCCGAGATACCATCAGACTTCGAGATCAATGGAACCGCGATCCAGCTCCACGAACTGGTCTGGCGACTTATCAACAAACAAGAACTAACTGATGACGAGATCACCGGAATCGAAACATTGATCCGCAGTCTTGAGAAGAAGGAGTCCTGCGACGAAACTGCCATCGCACAAGCAAATATAACAGAAGAAGAAGCAAATAACCTGTACAAAGAAGCCTCCGGACTTTTACGCGCCATCATGAATTTAAAAGACCTCGAACATAGCGCATATCCGGATGAGTACGATCTTCGCAGGAAAATAGCACAAAAAAAAGTCAGAGACGCCAACAGCCTGCTTAAATTTGTGGAAAACTCGGGATAACAACCTCCATGGACACAAGACCCACCCTTGACGAATACTTCATGAACATCGCAGCAGTCGTTGCAACCAGAGCAACCTGCCTGCGAAACCGCGTGGGCGCAGTGATCGTGCGTGACAAACGCATCATATCAACAGGCTACAACGGCGCACCCCGAAACCTTAAGCACTGTCTCGATATTGGCTGCATCCGAGACCAGGAAAACATCGAGTCAGGAACAATGCACGAAGTCTGCCGAGCAGTTCACGCAGAACAAAACGCAATCATCCAGGCTGCACTGCACGCAGTGAGCACCAAAGGCGCAACAATCTACTGCACCCACCAGCCATGCGTGCTCTGCGCAAAGATGATCATCAACGCAAACATCATCCGCGTGGTTTTCACACAAGAATACCCGGACTACCGTGCACTTGAATTCTTTGATGAGGCAGGGGTCGAGGTCGTGCGGATGGACCCGGAATAGGGTAAAGAAAAACAATTTTTTTCACAAAAACCCGAGTAAAAACCACACACCAGGGAGCTGATGATATGCTTTTTCGTAAATGGAAAAACAGTGCGTAGAGTGACCGGGCACTACAACATATATGGCATAACAACGAATTCGGGCTGCCAAATTATGTGGCAGCCCATTTTCCGCCACCTGCAGACTCGTTGTCGCTAATCACTCAGGAAATGATGGTATCGGGGGCACGTCCGGGGGTAGCTCGCCATCACCACCAAGATCATCAATACCGCCAAGCACGGTGATATCCAGGATCTCAACGCTCGCAGGAATATCAAACGTGCTGTCAGGAACGTTTTCGTTCACAGCAAACTCGGTGACTTCGTAGCGCATACCTTCGGTTTCGCTCTCATGTGACCATTCCCAGTCAATCAACAGCGTAAACCCGGTCTCCTTGTCAACAATGAGATCGGCTTTTTCCGGAGAGATATCATCGCCTCCAAGTGCCTGCTGAAACTGCCACAATTTACTGTAGTCCAGTTTGATCGCTTTGCGACCCAGATACTCGACATCACGATCCACAACCCAGGTATCATCCCACTCGGAATCATCGCCATAATAGCCATAACCTCCGAACGGATTCATGAAACCAATGTTGTCATTAGAGCTTTCCATAGACTTAACAGCAACACCATCCTCGCCAATTATGTATAACCCGTCTGTGTTTTGCATAATGATAACATCCGAATCAAGCGCCTGGTTATCGTTCACCACAAGTTTGAATAGCCAGAGATCTCCTGATTTCTTGCGCCATTCCTCGATCACAACACTATCATCATCGCCAAATGACGTTGCCTTATAGTGCATCGAATCCACATCAATCAAGTTAAGATAATGTGCGGCAGTATCCGCAGTGCCGCCAGCTTCATCTGCATGATCTCCGGCAGAATCACCAGTGGAAGCTTCAGTGGAATCTCCGGAATTTGAATCCACACACCCGCTAAATGCTATTGCAAGCGCAAGAACAAGCAGGAGTGTCATTGTTTTTATGTGTTTCATATTATACCTCTTTCATATAGTCCAGCATGTTGTTTCATGCCATGTTTTGTCAATTAGGTGCTATGGTTAACATCACCATATATCCACCTTGATTCAGATAGTGTGTTAGAGTATAATAACCACCCCCACATCCAAATTCATAACCCCACATAATCACGAGCAGATCACCCAAAATCCAGCCCCACCCCCACCGGAACGATCACGAAATCTCAATCAACCTCAAGCGCCCCGATCATCTCGGCAAGCCGCTGCAAGACCTCGGTTCTTGTCCCTTCCACGAACTTGATGCTGCCCACCACAAGGTGCCCGCCGCCACGCGCCCTGCACTGCCAAAGATTTGAATATTAATGGATGGACTGACGATATACGATCATCGAACTCCAATGATTCAGAGAATAAAGGATGTGGAATCATGACTGGATATAACACAGCACAGAATCGAATGATTGAGAGCAGAGCGATCATCAGCGTGCTTGCACTGCTGACGGTCTTCTGCGGCATGGCGACTGCCGAGCAACACTACGTCAATGAGAGTGGCTGGTGGCGTGATGGCGGTGTGTTCAATGCGAGTGGGACGCCGATTATCGGCTGCAGTGGGTGCTGCAGATGCTGGTGATATGATTGCTACGTGGAACTGTAGTCGTGACGAGAACATGACCACCTAATTGCTGTCGCCCATCGAAGCTCGCGCTCATAAGAAGAAGGAATATGTAGCATGATAGTCAAAATCACAAAATAATGAGGCGAAACCATGTTAAGACATTTTACGCTTGAGTATTGGATAGATGAGAGATGGTATGTCGGCAGGCTCAGAGAAGTTCCTGGGGTATTCAGTCAGGGCGAATCTCTTGAAGAACTGGAAGAGAACATTCGAGACGCGTACCGGCTGATGATGGAAGAAGAGAGGGTTTTGGCATTGCCGCAGACTGCCATCATGGCTAAGGAAATAGGAGTCGAGGCGTGAAACGGCGTGATTTCATACGAGAACTGCTAGACGCTGGATGCTATCTGAAACGCCATGGTGGACGACACGACATATACATGAATCCGATGAACGGAAAGAAAACACCGATCCCCCGGCATTCTGAGATCAAAGACAGCCTCTGCGAACTGATAAGGAAACAACTTGGCATCAGGTAACTGTAATTTGATAACTCGTCAGAACGATTTAAAGCGACCAGGCGAGCCTCAGTTCGAGACCGGTTAGGTTTAAGTGGCATGGGGATGCTGATTTTTGTTTGCGCAGGAGAATATCCGCGAAGGAGAAATGCATTTGAGTAAACTGAAATGGCATAGAATCGAAGGATCTCGCCGAAAAGATTGCGGAAGCGGTTCCTTTACACCGAGCACTCACGAGACTCTATCAAAGGCTGACTGGCGCACTTGAAAGTGATCCTCCGCCCGAAATTCGGGAGAAGTTGTTGCATAATGCGCAAACAACGCTCAAACGATGGCTCAATAGAGGATACGGAAATGAAAAGGTGGAAAAGCTCATCGGCAAGATAGAGAATGGCTTTGAGTACTGGTTCACATTTGTTGTTCATCCGGGTGTTGAGCCAACCAATAACAGAGCGGAAAGAGCACTTCGCGAGCATGTCGTTCAGCGAAAGATCGTGGGGACGCTGCGTAATGGGAAAGGAACGTCAATTCATGAGCGAATCATGACCGTGCTGGCGACCTGGGCGCAGCAGAGTCTCAATAGTCTCCAGATGATGACGACGATGCTGAGTGGCTAAACACGTACATTACAATTATATCTGGTGATCAATCCCATTGTAAAATCGGTTGAGGTTATAAGCGAGGAAATTGGGGGAAAAGAAGGATATTTAAGAGTTGTAATTGGATTATCAGATGATAGCGTGATACACTGCTTTCTGGTATGTGCTATTTGATGGATCGATCGGAATTTCAAAATACAGTTTTCATTGGCAGGACGTGGCAGGGAATTTAATTTACAGGTGGGACAATGCTCCACATCACCCCAAACTGGATAATTTCCCCTATCATGCCCATACAAAAGATAAAGTGAGTGCGTCAAGTGAGATGGATATTAGAAAAGTTCTGAGCGAAGCGAAGGCTGTTCTTGAACAGCGAACAAGATGAGTAGAAAAATACGCAAGATCGCGCGGACGAGCGATCGATACTGATGAGCCGCGACCGTAACGTCGTGTCAATCGACGCGCTCATGATTCTCCAAACAGTGGCTCACGCGATAGATATGTAGCCCAATCGTAACTACTCACCCCCCCACCGCAAAATTTATTATTAATGAGATTATATTTCCAGTCGCAATGGCTGTAAATAAAACATTTCGTTTGATGGATGGGGAATGCGATGATACCTACCCGC
>RXIK01000194.1 GCA_004211975.1 Methanosarcinales archaeon
TGTTCTTGTGATGCTTCTTGCAGGACTCGAACTGTACTATCTCCGGGCAAGAGGCGAGTTATAATCGCTCCTGCCGTGCCCGATGTATGTTATCAAGGTGTTAGGGCTGTGATATGAGTTTTTGCGACCATATCCAGGATAAAACAAGGGATGTAATCGGTTTTAAGAGTAGTTAATCAATATTGTGTGGGTATCCACGTATAAACCACGAGATTATACAGGATTACACGAGATTAACACAGAACTCTTGTGGAAGTGGGTCTTTGGTATCTCGCGTTGCAGTGACCGACGCTTATAAAGTGATTGCGCATTTATCCGAATCGTTACACTTTAGTTCCAGGAGTTTACCGGGAATTTTATCTATTTATATCAGTTTTTATCACGAATTACACGAATGGACAAATGACACGAATTTATTCCGGTTCAGCATTCGTGAAATTCGTTCATTCGTGACATTCGTGATCTCTAAGCACTTAATATCACACCACCACAATCCGTCTACGAGACACTTACAACGCGAATTACCAGAGAGCCGTTGTTCATAGATACGGGGCGGTTGACGTCGAACTGATATTTGAGAACATCGAAGAGATTAAAAGAGTACTTTACGAATTCGTAGAGATCATTGAGGTTGAACCGGATGCGGACTGACCCTGATGCCTGCATTGATGCCAGGTCAGACCTTACGTTCCTGCGGGGCTATGAGGTTGTTGTTTTCGGATCGTACGCAAGTAAAACAGCGAATAACCGTTCTGATATTGATATTGCAGTGATAACCCGGACGAATGACCGAAGCAGGTGCATCAAGATCTGGAAAGGTCTGCTTGGGCGGGCGCCCGCCCGTTATGACATCAGGATATTCGAACTGCTCCCGTTGCAGATTAAAATCTCGGTTATCGAGAATTATGAGATGGTTTTCGGAAATTGCCTTGATCTATCTGAGTATTTCTTCAGCTTCAGGAAGCTATGGCAGGATACAGGGCACAGAATTGAAGAGAACTGTTTTGGTAGCGCGAAAGAGCAGATCGAGGTGATCGAACGATACATGCGTTCAATTTCCCGTGTATGAGTGTATGCTGATTATACCTCGTATAGCACGTCCATTCCACTGTGCATCTTTGCGATGTCATGGTTCACGCGGAACAGCCTGGTTTTATCGGTTTTATGCCCGCATAATTGGTCGATGAACCAGAGACATTTCAGATGGTCTTCTGTGCTCAGTTTCCAGTCCGACTTTTCCTCCGCAAATCCAAGACCGCTTGCATAAGCAAGCAGGTCGAGTCGTGCGGTTTCGCTGATCCAGCCGATCTCAATATAGTAGTCAAGGATGCTTGGCAGGTTATTGGGTCCGACCAGTTTGAGCAGGAAGTCCAGGAGCTCCATCGCGATCTTAACCTGGTCTGCCTCGTTTCCTACTGACTGCAGCTTCACATAAGCAGTTGGGGGCATGATCTCCACCTCGGCGACCCCGTCGCCTCCTACGCTGCTCACAGCGTTGACCGCATCTGCACTGTTATCCTCGTGCGCTTCGACCTCCTCCACTCTGGCGGTGATGTCACCAACATCATCTGTCAGTGCCCGGGCGATCTCGTACAGGTCATCGAAACCCTCGTACAAACAATCAATACGCTCTGTGTTCGCAGCCATATCCGCGATTTCTGATCTGTTTGTCTTAATTAACTCCCGCAGTTCATCTATTTTTCCGGAAAAATCGTTCTGTGTTGAGATCAGTTCAGGCAGTGTTTGCTCGATCCGGGCTACTTGTTCAGTCATGCTGTTTGTCTTTGTTTCCACGGTCAGCGTGGTTACGTCGGTTTTTGACAGTCCGGCTGTGAGCGTCTCTATTTGTTGTTTGATGTCATCAATCTCTGCTGATATTGCTTCGGGCACCGTCCCGGTATCGGTCATGGGGGGCATGTCGCTGCCTGCTGCTTGTTCTGTGGATGTTGGCATGTTGTAGACAGCGTCGGTAAGCGTTGAAAAGACCTGCATGATCTCGCCCATCTGTGTCTGCAACTCCCGAATATCTTTTCTGGCTGCACTGAACTCCTCGCTGAGTTCTTGTTGTGACTGTGCAAGGGCGCTTTGGGCTGCCTCAGTTTCTGCGTCTTCCTGTGCGAATGGCGAGTCGTATTCGGAGCTGTCTCCGTTTTCACTCTTGATTAGGTCATCTGGTATTGTGGGCTCTGCTGTGGGGGGTGCTATCCGGCGGTGAAGCTCACCAGTCCTCAGGATACGTTTTAGAACTGATTGCAGCGCGGGCACTATGCGATCTCTAACCCTTGCAGCTACCGGAGTCGTTTCGCCCATTTTCGCCCTCCCCACTAATATACAATATTATAATGGCGGTTAATGGATTTAAACGCTTTGGTCAACGACTATATTCATCTCAGTTAATTCTGTTCTGAGTTCTCCAAGTGTGGAAAGCCGCTCGGCACACGCATTGTGCTGGTGAATACTCTCCTCATTGATCTGCTTGATTGAGATCCGTGAATCGTCCGGAAGATGCGCGAATCGTTCCACAATCGAGCGCGCCATCGCGCGGACACAGTCCTCCACAAACCTTGGGTTCCGGTGTGCGGAATCAACTACTGCCGCCTCGTCAGATCGCTTGAGCAGTTCAAATATCGTAGAACTCATCGAGTTTTCGATGAGATCGATCAGTTTCTCAAGCGAGACATCATACCGGTCATGCACCTCAATGGAGATGGTTCCACGCCCGCGCTGGTTATGAGTTGCCATAGGCACCCTGCGCAGGAACTGTGTAATCGTGGCTTCCGGGATTTTAAGGTCAATCATCTCATTTCTGGCACGATCCCGCATGATCTCCTGTGCACACGGACACGCAGTCATTCCAAGAACCTCCGCACCCACCAGTTTCCTGACTGCAATGTCTCCGTCTTCATCAGATCTCGTGGCGACCGCCTCTGCAAAGATGTCAGCCACGCCCTGACATTTCATTTTTGTTACCGGGGTCTCTCGTTTAACCACGTATTCGCTGTTCATCTGCACCTCTGCGCGAGACGCATACTCGTGCTTGGTAAGCAGTCGGCGTGCAACCACGCCACATAGTTCTTCTATCACGTACACCGGTGCCTCGACCGCCTCCTCAAGAACCTCATCGATCGTCTCAAAGTTTCTTGAAAGGTTCGCGCCTTTGCGGTCGTACGGCAGGTCAACAAAGATGTTGAACCTTGCGATAAGCACGATTGGGCGCTTGCCCTTGCGTGCGATCTCAATCAGTTTTTTAACATCGGTGACACCGACACGTGTGAGGTTGATCGGTATCGCCGGGTGACTCGCCTGAACATCTGGTAGCTCAATCACGGGTAGTTTCATAACATTGTTCTCCGATGACAATTTTGTTGTGTGGTCTATGTGTTGAGATATAAGCCTTGTGCATGAATTGGATGTATAAAATTAAGACACGCCGAATCCCAACTCTCAAAACTCGGGGGGTATTTATTCTGTGCAACCAGAACACATAACTACTGCTTGATCGAAGTACCGGCAACACTTGGGATAACCATGGCAGAGAATCAAGACATCCTTAAGACACTTGAGATGCGCGGCATCACGGTTGCCGCGATCACGGACGCGGCGATGGAGATGTACGTCCCGCATCCCGGAATAGAGACCGAGACGCTTGCAAGGGACATGTTCGGTCGTGAACTTGCTTTTTCATTATCTGACCCAAACCTGTGCATACTCCTGTATGCCGCGGTTCTTCTCGAAGAAGATGGTGTACGCGGCAAGTTGCCCGGCATATCCGCGTCCGTTTATGAGCGCGACCCGGTATTCTTAATTGCGGATGAGGTCATCGGGATTGCGATTGCAAAGTACATTGGTGGATACAAAGGCATGTTTGAGTTTACGAGGTTTGATCAGAATAAACCGGGAATTCTCAGTAAACTCGGACCGTTTATGGACGATGCTATCGCCGGGCTAATCGGCGGGGTCTCTTCCAACATGTATTCAAGGAGCATGCCTTAGATGGGAATTGAGATTACGTTCACATCGCCAGAGAAATGTGTCTGCGATTTCACGTACAACTTTTACTGGCAGCATCAGGGCAAGGAACTTGATCCGGACGCCACGGTCCCGTCCCAGAAGGGCACTGATTACACATATCGTGATCTTGTCACGTCCATGCGGCGCAAAGAAACTTTACGCATCAACGGCAATGTTGGCAAGCGGTTCTGCTCAAACGCCGGCGCAGACCTGCGTTATTTTGGCGGCACCGGTGGCATCATAGAACTTGGAACTGCGATTGTGGATGGGAACGCCGGCACGCGGATGGGAATGGGGCTTGCATCAGGCAGCATCTATGTGAGTGGAACAGTGGCGGAACCGATGGGTAACATTATTGAGGTAGAGTCTGACATGGCTGGTTTTCGCAAGTTCCGGTCGATCACAGAGTTTCTCCATGGTGGTGTACCAGACAGATTGCTGCTGCCAAACACGTTTGACGAGAAGACGCAGACATTAACATTGAACAATAGTGTTTTAAGGGACACCATCGCTGCGCGGTGCAGCGCCGATTGCACTGTGATTGTGAAAGGCGACGTTGATCTTAGTGTTGGCATGTTGATGAAGAACGGGGTTCTCAGGGTCTGCGGTAATGCGGGCATGAACGCAGGAACGCTGCTTGCAGGAGGCTCGGTGATTATTGAAGGTAACACTGGGGAGTTTGCTGCTGCTGACATGCGTGGCGGCGTACTGATTGTGAAGGGGAAGTCAAAGGGATTTGTTGGTGGTAAGATGAGGGGAGGTATGCTGTTTCTTAAGGGTGGTGGTGCTGTGTTGCCGCCTGCCAAGAAGGTTGCCACAAACGGGGCGGATTACCGCTTGCTGATGCGGTTGTTGCGCACGAACCAGATTGAGGCGATGATGTATACGAAGTATGTGGTTAACCGGGCATAACCCCTGATATTCTGTGATTCCCGGTCTTTGTGCCATCATGTTCCCGTAGTGTCTGCTGGAGACTTTTTAATTTGTTCTGGTCGGTGAACAACATGATGCCAATCCTGCAAACAGTGGCAGGATATGACTTCTGAAACCAGTGGAATCAGTGTTAATCTGTGGCAAATAAAACTTTTAGCCACAGATGAACACTGATTTCACAGATTAACGATATAAATGACTTTTCAGATCGATAGCGCTCAATTTTAAGTCTCGTCTGCTGAGGGTAACAAACACATCACATTTGTGCGACCTGGTTTTGGGCGGCAAGTTACATTTCACCGAAAAAACGGGATAATCAGAATTCACGCCCTTGTTTTTTTGGTCTGTCTATAAAAAGAGCAGCTCATGCCGTACACATAACCATAGCAAAACAGGCACCATCAATCGAACACCGGAGCCATTTTGATAAACACGGCCCCGGTGAATCGTTTAAACCCAAAAACTAACTAGATTCTTCTGCCACGGCGCCCGCCTTTTGACATGGTGCCATCATGTGGCAGCGGCGTCACATCCTCAATCCTTCCAATGCGTATTCCGGTCCTTGCAAAAGCACGTATTGCCGCCTGTGCACTTGGTCCCGGGCTTCGCTGTTTGTTGCCACCAGGAGCTCTGATCTTAATATGAACACCGGTGAACCCACGGCTCTTCAACTGCTCCACTACCTGGGCAACGATCTTCATCGAGATGTAGGGGGATCCCTCATCCCGAGCAACCTTGGTGACCATGCCTCCGGATGATTTTGCAATGGTCTCAGCCCCGGTACGGTCGGTGACCGTGATGATCGTGTTGTTGAAAGACGAATGGATATGTGCAACTGCCCATTTCTGTTCTGCCATGATTACTTCGCCTCCTCTTGTGCCCCGTTAAGTATGCTCTCACCGGCAGCAACCTGCGTCGGACGCTCCGGGTGCATTTCGTGCAAAATCGGGGAGCTACCATAATAATCGATCTGCATCGCCGCTTTCATCGAGACAAGATAGCTTGGTATCGTGACTTTATGACCTGCTACAGCGATGTGCCCATGTGTGATGAACTGCCGTGCCTGTCGCATGGTGTGCGCAAGCCCCTGCCTGTACACCTGGGTCTGCAAACGGCGCTCAAGAACATCTTTGACCTCAAAGGTCAGGATATCGGTTAGCTCCGTATCTGCCGGCATAATATCAAAACGCTGCAATCGCGCAATAATCTGGTTTGCCTCGGTCTCTACATGTCCTGAAAAGTTCCCTGCTGCAGATTCGGCAAGCAACCTGCGCGTAGCACGCCGATACTTCCGAAGAATGCTTTCTGCGGTCCAGACCTCACGTTTATTCCGCAGTCCATAGGTCTTAACCAGTTCAGTTTCTGCTGCAAGTCTCTCAGCCTGCCAAGGGTGTTTTGGCGTGCTGTATTGTTTATGACGCTTACGTGGATGTCCCATTCACTCACCTATTATTATTAATTACAAGCGTTTTCTGCTGACACCAACTGTGGTACCGGATCTTCCAGTGGACCTTGTTCGCTGCCCGCGAACACGTAGACCCCGCTCATGCCTGATGCCCCGGTAACTACGAGTCTTCTTCATAATGTTTATATCATCAGTCAATGACAGACCCAGATTCACACCAATGAGATGTTTGTCTGTGCCAGTTGCAAGGTCTCTTCTTCGGTTTAACATCCATGTCGGCACCACATTTTCAAAATCATCGATTGTTTTTCTTAGTTTTTCAACTTCGGATTCATTCAACGATCCTAATATCTCTGTAGAGTCTATCCCCGCGTTGTTCGCAAGAATTTTCGCTGTCCGTATGCCAATACCTTTCAATCCGGTGAGCGCATACTGTACCGATTTGTGCCCGTCCAGATCAGTGTTTACGATGCGGACAAGATGTTTTACATCGGGTGTCTCTTTGGTTTTTCCAGTAGTTTTTTTGACGTCTTCCATATTGTTCCTCCGAGCAGGTAGCCACGGATATGTAGTTCGTAATGCGATCTCGGTTTTGATGTAGATAAAGTATTCGTTCACCCCTAACATTATGTGCATGTTGCACCGACATTTCACAGTAATGCCAGCCATCATAGCTGGTAAGGACTATGATTTCGCAAGGGTTAATGATAAATATATGCAACCCCCACTAAGTTATGTTATCGGAGGGAAAAGATTTGTTCAAGGCAGTTATAAATGCAGAAATATTGCAGGATGCGATTAAAGCAATTTCAGCGATTATCGATGAGTCGCGTTTTGAGATCTCATCAGATCGATTAGTGGCACGGGCTGTTGATCCTGCAAATGCTGCGATGGTCTCGCTTGAATTGTCCGGGGACGCGTTTGGGTCTATGGAAGGTACGGAATGCGAGATCGGCATTGATCTGAGCAGATTCAGCGAAATTCTTGGTATGGCAGACAGAAACGGCGAAATCGAGCTGGAACTGGACCCAAACACCCATAAGCTCGATATTGCGATGGGTGGTTTTTCATATAAGTTATCGCTACTTGATCCATCGACGCTGCGGAAGGCGCCAACCATACCCACACTCGAACTCCCGGCAGAAATTGCAATTTCAGGGGCGGTATTCAGGCGCATGATCAAAGCGGCAGAGATGGTGAGTGACCACATGACTATGGGCGTGCACGATGGCGTGTTCTTTATGGAGGCAACTGGCGATACGGATCATGTCAGCATGGACCTCACAGGTTCTGACCTGATCAGCATCGTTCCGGCTGAAGTCAGGTCGCTGTACTCACTGGATTACCTGACCGACATCAGTAAAGGAGTCGGCAGTGCCGGTGAGGTTATCATAAACTTAGGACGCGATCTACCTGCAAGCATCCGGTTTGAGCTTGCCAATGGCGATTGCACAGTAAAATATGTCCTTGCACCACGGATAGAATCGGACTGATTAATAATGGCAAACAACTACACTAGCACAGTGATCAAAGGGGATGACCAGCCACTGACGTTCACGAGTGAGGTCACAATTCACGAGTTGCAGGATATCGAGTTAAGCGCGCCGGTCATGATTGAGGGGTTGCCTGGCTTTGGACACGTTGGTAAACTGGTTGCCGAACACTTAATCGACGTGTTCCATGCAACGCGGATCATCGACATATATTCAATCCATTTTCCGCCGCAGGCAATCGTGCTTGATGACTGCGCGGTCAGACTCGCCAGAAACGAGATTTATGCCTGCAAGTCAGAGGATGGAAAGAGTGATATGCTGATTCTGGTTGGGGACAATCAGAGCGCAACGACCCGGGGACACTACATTCTCTGCGACGTTTTTCTTAATATTGCAAAGCGGTTCAATGTCTCCAGAATCTACACGCTCGGAGGGTATGCGACCGGTCAGCTGGAGGACAACGGCACCGTGATCGGGGCTGTTAACAACCCTGACATGGTCAAGGAATTGAGCGATTACGGTGTTGATTTTCAGGAGAGTGAGCCGTGGGGCGGCATCATTGGCGTCTCAGGGATCTTACTTGCCATGGGCATAGAACTAAATATCGATGCAGTATGCTTGATGGGCATCACATCAGGATATATTGTTGATCCGATGAGCGCGCAGGCAGTGCTCCGTGTGCTCAGTCAGGCGCTTGGTATTGAGGTGGACATGCAGGCGCTCGAAGAACATGCCGCAGAGATGGAGAAAGTAGTCGCAAAACTGGAGGAAATGCAGCAGATGCAGATGTCTTTGACCACGGGTGATGAGGATTTGCGTTATATCGGATAACACCTGTAATGCTCGAAAAATTCTTTAGACCGGACTCGGTAGCAATCGTTGGCGCGTCCCGCGAGGAGGGGAAAGTCGGGAGGGTTGTGCTTGAAAACATCCGGAAGGGGTTTGGGGGTGCTATTTATCCAGTGAATCCCAGGTCTGATGAGATCAACGGATTGAAGTGCTACCCCAATATTACCAGCGTGCCATCAGTTGATCTTGTAGTCATAGTCGTGCCTGCAAAGGTCGTGCCCGACGTGCTCCGTGAGTGCGGGGCAAAAGGGGTTAAGAACATAGCTGTTATCTCAGCCGGGTTTAAGGAAGCAGGAGCTGCAGAACTTGAGATGGAATGTGTTGATATTGTCAAAGAACACGGCATGAGGATGCTTGGACCAAATAGCCTCGGGTTTATTGGCACACATTCAGGAATTAACGCATCTTTTGCTGCGGGCATGGCGATTCCCGGGGACATTGGTCTTGCATCACAGAGTGGCGCGCTCTGCACCGCAATTCTTGACTGGGCAGAGATCAAGCGATTTGGATTCTCGATTTTTGTCAGTCTCGGGAACAAGGCTGACATCACTGAAAACGATATCATCCAGGCAATGGCAGAGGATGATGAAACAAGCGTGATACTGCTATATCTGGAAGGAATAAAGAACGGCAGGGAATTTATGGATATTGCCGGCAGCGTCACGACAGATAAAAAACCGATTATCGTGATAAAAGCAGGCAGCACCGGTTCCGGTGCAAGAGCGGTGTCATCGCACACAGGAACTCTTGCAGGTTCAGATGTTGCGTATAATGCGGCATTCCACCAGAGCGGCGTAATCAGAGCCCAATCAATCGAAGCAATGTTTGATTACGGGCTTGCTTTCGCGTACCAGCAGCTACCAGCCGGCGACAGGATCGCGATCATCACCAATGCAGGCGGACCTGGCGTGCTTGCCACTGATGCGTGCGAAACGCTTGGCATGACAATCGCATCATTTACGCCTGAGACAATTGAGACTCTCAGATCATGTCTTCCTGCGGCAGCAAACGTATATAACCCGGTGGACGTGCTCGGAGATGCTGTTCCTGAGCTGTACAGACACGCGATCGAGGCAGTTATCTGTGACGGCAATGTCAGCGGCATCATCGTTCTCGCATCGCCACAGGCTATGACGGACATGGAGCGAATAGCAGAGATCGTTGTTGATGCAAGCAGGAAATCATCAAAACCAATTCTCGTATCTCTGATGGGCGGGGTGCAGGCATTAAAAGGCGAAAAAATCCTTTCCGCAGGCAGGGTCCCGAACTACCCCTTCCCTGAGCGGGCTGCACGGACGATGCGCGCAATGATCGATTATGCAGAGATCACTGCAAGAACACGCACGTACCCGCCGGACTGCGGCGGTGACCGAAGAGCAGTGCAGAAAATTTTAGATAACGAAAGAAAACAGGGGAATAAGCGACCGGGAGTTGAATGCATGTCCCTGCTGGAGCGATACGGAATCCCTGTGGCAGAATCGGTCGTGGCGTCCACCCGGGAGCAGGCGGTCGAAGCGGCAGATCGCATCGGGTACCCGGTGGTCATGAAGGTGGTGTCAGCAGACATATCACACAAGACCGATGTCGGCGGGGTGCGAACCGGCATAATGAACGCAGAAGAGACCGGCGTCGTATATGACAGCATGATGCACCAGATCCACCGTTACATGCCCGACGCCCGAATCGAGGGCGTGCTGATCCAGAAAATGCTTGAAGGAGGCAGGGAAATCATCATTGGCATGAACCGGGACCCCCAGTTCGGACCGATGATCATGTTCGGGCTTGGCGGGATATCGGTGGAGGTGCTCAAGGACGTAACATTCAGGATCGCACCACTCACCGAAAATGATGTGAACGAGATGATAAAGGAGATCCGGGCGTATCCAATGCTTCTTGGCATCAGAGGGGAGAAACCATCAGATATCAGTGCAATAAAGGAAAATTTACTTCGTTTTTCAAAATTATGCACTGATTTCCCGGAAATCGTGGAGATCGACATCAATCCGATGCTTGTTTTTGAGGCTGGCTGTGTCGCGGTTGACATAAGGCTTACACTGGAGGAATAAATATGAAATCCATATTAATCGGGTCATGCGAGGGACATTCAGGAAAAAGCGCTATATGTATTGGTATCAGCCTCGCACTAAGAGATAAAGGGCTGAAGATTGGGTACATGAAACCGTTTGGGAACCAGTTCCGCGAGATTAGTGGTGCGCTGGTGGACGAGGATGCAATGAACGTTAAGGATGCAATCAGACTTAACGACCCGCTGGATGCGATAACTCCTGTGATGCTCACGCGTGATTTCTACCATTGCGCGCTTACAAAGGGCGTGGACGTCAGAAGTAAAATTAAGGAGAACTACAGAAAGTTGTCAGAGGGCAAGGACGCAATGATCATTGAGGGCAACAAGGACCTGGCTGGTGGAATCATGTATGATATGTCCGATATAGACCTGGCAAAGCTTCTGGACACAAAGATTCTCCTTGTAAGCAGATACCATGACATGCAGGAGGTTGATAACATCTTAAACGACCTTAAAATGATCGGCGATCCCGACATGCTCGCAGGAGTCATACTAAATGACGTGCTTGATCCGGACGAGGCAGCCAATATTGCAGTCCCGTTCCTTGAAAGCCACGGGATAAAAGTATTCGGGATAATACCAAGAGATCCAATGCTGAAATCTGTTTCTGTCGGGGAAATTGCGGAGTACCTTGGAAGCGAGATCCTGATCCGGGATGATATGCGCAGGGTCCTTGTGGAGCATTTCTTTGTTGGTGCAATGGAAGCAAAC
>RXIK01000195.1 GCA_004211975.1 Methanosarcinales archaeon
CGTCGCCATCAGCCAGCTCGTACGCATTGGATCCAACCATCGGCGATGGATCATCCGGATAGTTCACCCAGTACATCCAGTCACTTACGCCATCAATTTCATCGACGTAGATCGTGCCATACGACTCATACCACGAATCATTAATCGTGTAATCAAGTCCACCAACTCTCGCTGCCCCAATAATAGATGCAAGCGCACATGTCCGGTTGATCGTGTACTCCGCACCGCTCTCGGCTGTTACGTTAAACATGCCGGAACCAAGCGTTACGTCGCCATTCCAGTAATCATGGCTTGTCTCGATCCGAATCAGCATATCGGTGTTGTCCGGGCTTGCACCCATTCCACCGTAGTACCAGGTCACGACATCGCTGTCGTTCAGTTCAAAGTGATCTGCCGTGCAGGATGGTGATGGATCATCAGGATAGTTCACCCAGTACATCCATCCATCCCAACCAACCTCTGATTTATTTGCAACTGAATCAGGACGTAGCGATCCGTAACTCTCGTACCATGAATCATTGATTGTGTAATCAAGTTCACCTTTTTCTGCTGCCCGGATGAGTGCAGCAAGTGCACAGGTCCGGTTGATCGTGTATTCCTTGCCGCTGTTGTCTGCTGTTATGTTAAACTTGCCGGAACCAAGTGTTACGTTGCCGTTCCAGATGGTGGTTGGACCAAACGCATACACTCTCCCGCCGCCCACGGTAAAGACCATGCCATCAGCCACAGCAGGTGATGCGCCACCTTCGGGATAGCTCCACACGATCTTGCCGGTGCTTGCATTAAGTGCATACGTGCCCTCGAATTCCATGCTGTTTGGCTTTGGTCTTCCTGCAAAGACCATGCCACCAGCACATGCGGGAGAGCATTTCCAGTCGCCGATCTCATCTGCAACCGACGTATTCCATAATAGGTCACCTGTTGACGCGTCAAAGCAGTATGTCAGAAGATCAGTGTCCTTGTTTTGTATGCCACCATAACCTCCTGAGATGTACAGTCTTCCATCCACCAGTGCGGGTGTGGAATCCGACCGCTCTACGGTTTTATTCCATTTAACAGTCCCGTTTTCCGAGTACAGCGCATAAAGTGCGCCATCACCATAGAAATTGTATTCTGTGAAGTATACTACCCCGTCTCCAATGGTTACGGACCCGCAGACCGAGTTAGCAGTGGTAAAGTTCCAGATCTCGTTTCCGGTTGTCATATCTACGCAATATGCAACTCCACCATCGTCACAAATGTTGGCGTAACTACCAAAGAATACCTGATCGTCCGCAACCGATACCGCGGGGGTTGATTGAGCATGCCCATCAACCGCGAAATTCCAGATTTCGGTGCCGTCCGCAATGTTTAAGCAGTAGTAGTGGTTGCCATCCCAGTCACTTGTGAAGACCATGTTTTCCACAATGGTGCATCCACCATCAACCGCACCCTTTCCGGTTGGCGGTGTAAACGTCCAGATCAGGGATCCGTCTGCCACATCAAAGCAACAGGTCTCGTTTGCAGAAAGAAAAACGTGCCCATCGTGATACGCGGGAGTAACCCACGATCCACATACTTTGGGAGTCTCATTGACCGAGACGTTCCAGAGAACTGCTCCTGTGCATTCATCCAGACAGACAAGATGATCTCCGCAATAGACGAAGACCTGCCCATCCGCTACGGTCACGGATGACGGGAAATCCGCACCAATATCCTCGCTGACCCATGCTGTATGATTTGTGTCAGGTGCATTTGACGTTGAGTATCCTGTGTGTGCTACGTCGCAGTGGAACTGCTGCCAGTCCGCTGCTGACGACAGTGACGCGGTGAGTGCAAGTACCACCATCGTAAGTATTGTTAATGTTCTTATATTCATGAGTTGTGCCTCCATATGGTTTGGTTTGGTTTGTGTTCATACGGTATTTTTAAACCATGCGAATTGTTCTACTTAAAGGTTTCTGAACTTTCGGACACGTCCCAACACCAATACCCAATACAGGATACTTCAAAGTAGTCTACTATGAAGTATCCGGAGTTTGTAAACAGGGAAAGCAGAACTGGCAACACTGAGAGAACGATTCAATAACCGGGGTGCGGAATTCATTGTTGTGCACGGGAAGAGGCGGATTGGGAAGAGCATGCTTTTACAGAAATTTATGGAGGCTGCAGAGGGGATCTACTTCTTTTGCAGGATTGAATCCCAGAAGGAGATGCTCAAACATTTTTCGCAGGGATTATGGACGAACCCGGGTCATGAGTTCACAGATCCCGCCACCCGCATGATCATCAGCGCATCAAGCGAAGTCACCCTACCATCACCATTCAAGTCACCATTCAGGTCACCATTCAGGTCACCAGCCTCAAGAGCAGGAACCGTCCCCGCCACTATCCCAAGTGCAATCACCGTGTCCACCGCCGTAACCACCCGATCACCATTAAGATCACCTCCCATGTGCGCATCTCCGATGCAGTACATGTATCCGCCATCGGTTCCGAAATAGACCCGTCCATCCGAGATCGCAGCCCCTTGCAGGATATATCCGTTGTCCGGCGGGTTGTATTCCCATGCAAGCGCCGCAGACGTCCCGCAGTCCTGTAGACAGTAGAGCGAACCATCACTCATCGCTGTCGTGAAATAGATGTATATGCCATCATCACCGATCGAGAGAGCCGGCGAGGATTTTACGCCTTTTGGCACAGCGTAATTCCAGATCAACTCACCGTTTGAATCATTGAGGCAGGTGAGGTTTCCTGATGGGTGTTCATGCCCGCCCTGACCAACATAGACCCGTCCATCATGGATCACAGGTGTTGATGTGGAAAACCCGATACATGAACTCCAGCCATCATCGACAAACCGCCCGTCCTTAAACCCGACCTTCCACACGTATCCAATCATCTGCGATTTTTCAGATGTTGTGTACACATATCCCTCATGGTATGACACAGACGCACGGATGCGACCGAGATCGGGACGGCTGAACGAAAAACCGGATTTCAGATCCACCTCATCTCGCAGGGTTCCGTTATCAAGATACACGCTTATCAGCCTGCCTTCGTGTACCGGATACACAAGATAGTCGTCTACGACAGATGCGCCGCACCACAGGAATCCCGCGGTGTCATTGGTTGCATGTTTCCAGAGTTCAGCTCCGGAATCGTCATAGCAGTAATAGTATTTTGTTCTGACACCGCCAGAAAGCCCCTCTCCAACATAGACTTTATGGTTATGATACGTTACCGGGCATTTGAAATCCCGGTCAGTCACATGTTTCTTCCAGCGTTGCCCGCCTGTTGTTGCGTTAAATGCGTATAGATCTCCGATGTTTGATGCGACAAATATCATTCCATCTCCGTATGCCGGAGTCGATCCCTGGAACCCAACAGAGGTCTCATTGCTCCAGATTAGGGTGCCGTTTATCCTGTTCAACGCCCGTAGTGTGCCGTTTATGTCATATACATACACAAGGTCCCCGGCAACGATCGGGGGCACGTCAATTCCGCCACCCCACCTGCTCGCATGCGTAAACGCGCTCCACACAAGTTCAGGATCACTTCTCGGCGCGGCATCCGATATGATTCCGGCGTTCAGGGAGTCCTTCTGGAACTGGTGCCAGTCCTCAGCAGCCGAAACACCAGCAAGACACATTAGAACAAGCAGCGCGACAAGCACACCTACAAACCGAATCTTAGGACACATAGATCATGCCTCTCTTTGACAATCGTTATTTGCCTCACAGAGATTATGTCTTGCCATAAGCAGAAGGGGGCGATACGGTTTTGCGTGTGGCTTCTTCCTTGAGCGTATTAGTTGTGGATGTGAGGGGTGCATCATGAACGTCCTGCATGTTGATCCTGCTGTCGTGCTTCGCATCCGCAAGCTCGGTCTCGTCACGGTACTCGAGGATGATCAGTTCGATGTACGTCACATCCTGCATACTGATTGTGTCCCTCGTTCGCGTTCCCGAAGACGCCAAGAGTGTAGTCGGATGCTGCTGCCGGGAGTGCCAGCAGCAACAAACCAAGGGTTATTCCAAGAAGTGTCTCTGATTTCATACTTCGTCCAGTGGCGGATGCACAAATACGCCGTGCTCGCTCAGATCGTAGTCCAGTCTCTGGTATTCGGTCAGGTACTCCTGATGGAATGCTTCCGGATCCAGGTCATCGAATAAGTTCGGATAGAACCACTTAGCCATATACGCAGCACTAATGAAGTTAGCTGTGCTGCCAAAAAGGTCCCTATCAAGTATATAGACCTGGTCATTTGCAACTGCGGTCATGCCCGCCCATCCGGAACGGTTCATGAGATTTTCTCTCAGTCTTTTCATCTCCTGTGGGTCATCTCCACCATATCCGCAGAGACCGAACTTGCTGCAATACACCATCTTCACGATCACGTCAGGGTTCTCTTCTAGTACCCATTCCGGATCCACTGTAACAGTCGGTTTGTTGGAGGTATCCGGCAGGTTAGTAGCGATATTTATACCGCCTGATGCCACACATAGCTCATGACCTGATGAACCGACAGTCATAGCCTTGTAATCATCGAGATGTTCGATATATACCCGTTGCTTATCGCTCTCTGATATATCGCTCAACCGTTCCCCGATTATTTCATCGAGGTATTCATGATAGAAATCACAGAACTGTTCAGCTTCCTCCCTCTTGTCAAGCAGATATCCAAGTATCATCACATTATTCTGCATCATATTCGGTCGCCCCGTATCCCAGCAGGTAATTGCGGTTGTATCCAGGAGCTTATCCTTAAGAGTGTCTGCCATCGATTGATATCTGCCAGTACATACAATATCCGGATTTAACTCGATGATCTTCTCAACATCAGGATTAGCAGACACACCCACTGATGGTAGCTTGCTTAATTCCGGGAAGAACGTCGTCCTTGTTTTTATGTCCGATGAAACTCCAACTAGTCCTTCATCAGCTTTTACTATCTTTATAGCCTCGGCGACAGCGTATGAAAGTACAACCGTACTCTCAACCGGTTTATTCACGGTAACCGTCCTATCCGCGGAATCAAGAACCGTAAGCTCCTTCTCTTTTCCGAGAATGACAAGCTCGATCTGCGTCACGTCCTGCATGTTGATCTTGTCATCATGCTTCGCATCCGCAAACTCTGTTTCATCCCTGTACTCGAGGATTATTAGTTCAGTGTACGTCACATCCTGCATATTTATAGTGTCGTCCTCGTTCGCGTTCCCGAAGATCTCAAGCGTGTAGTCGGATGCTGCTGCCGGCATTGCGAGCAAGAGCATCATTATTGCTGTTAGTCCAAGTAATGTTTTTAGTTGCATTATATATTACCTCCTATACTCTGATGGGGTGTCACACAGTCACCCCATCACCAATCCAGACCGTCGGTATCTCGTCTGCTCCGATGTCAGAGAGCGCCCCATCAGATATGTCAAGAACGCTCGTGTCACCCTGCGATCCTGATACCGCGAACTCTATCGTCGCCACAGATCCTGATCCGCTCACACCATCAACACCAGAGAGCTTGAAGAGCAACCTGACCGTGTCATCGTCCATGAACCGCCAGTCAACAATCGGAACCTCAGTTCCATCAATCTCGCCGGAACCGACATCAGTCACGTTCACAACACCCGGATCAAACGTTAGATCGAACCGTCCTGAGTCAAGATCCATGACCTCGTAAATCTCTATCGTAACATCGAATGCGTCAGATACGATTTCCGGTGCAGCGGCAGAGACCTGTGTCACCTGCGCCATCTGCGACATCATGGGTATCTTGAGCGCGTCAAGCGAGCTTATTGTGCCATCAGCATTCACATCAGCGCGCTCCTGATCAAGGGCTATGCTCCCTGTTGCCATCTGCAGCGCTAGTGCTACGTCTGTTGTAGTAATTCCACAATCGTCGTTTGCATCGCAAGACATAATGTAATATGCTGATGCTGGTGCGCTGAATGCTGCGAGAACTATTATCAGCACACAATAAAGTACATATTCCATTCTCATTGTTGTCCTCCAAATCATACGTGTTGTATCAAATATTCTTGTTTAAAAGACCGAAAAAAAATTGTGCGGCGGACATTATAGCCTCGCACGTTGGATTGATGGTTCATTCCGGATCTCCGGAAGTTCTTGCCAGAGAGGGGCAGATCCCCAGGTTGTGTGGACTATGTACCACGATTACGGTATTCGTTATTTCGGTCACAGTACATTCCTCAATATTATTTGTGTCAGAGCAGACATGGTTGACATTCATCTATCAACCATAAACCTTTCGGCGTGTCGGGACTGTCACGCCATCTGGAGTTACACGAGATTCCACGAATCTGTTCAAGTGAGTTGTGGGAGAAATCTGTGTAATCCGTGTTAATCTGTGGCTAAAAACTTTTGTCAGCCACAGATTTCACAGATGGACACAGATTACAGGTTATTTACCAAAGAACTCGATCCATTCAAGAGAT
>RXIK01000225.1 GCA_004211975.1 Methanosarcinales archaeon
CGATGAGATAGAGACGATAGAACCCACCCGAGTGGATACGGATTACCTGTACGACATAGAGGTTGAGGATCATCACAACTTCCTGATCAACGATTTTATAGTGTCTGCGAACTGCGACGGCGACGAAGACTGCGTCATGCTTCTCATGGATGGTCTACTCAATTTCTCACGATCGTACCTACCTGCAAGGCGTGGCGGCTGGATGGATGCCCCGCTTGTGCTAACAACACGGCTTGATCCGAAGGAGATCGACAAGGAGGCGCACAACATCGATATCATGGAACAGTACCCACTCGAGTTCTATGAATCGGCAAGCAAGTTTGCAAACCCGAAGGACGTCGAGGACCTGATGGACACAGTGTCAAAGCATCTCGGGACTGAGGCGCAGTATATGAGTCGGTTCACGCACCCGACATCGAATATCGCAGCGGGACCTCTGAACAGCGCATACAAGACACTCGGATCGATGGTCGAGAAGATGGACGCACAATTAGCACTTGCCCGAAAGACAAGAGCGGTCGATGCCGATGATGTTGCCGAGAGGGTGATCAACTCACATTTCCTGCCTGACATGATCGGAAACCTCCGTGCGTTCTCCCGACAGAAGGTCAGGTGCGTGAAGTGCGGAGCAAAGTTTCGAAGACCTCTCTTAAGCGATACCTGCCCGATATGTCACGGTAGGGTCATACTAACGGTCACTGAAGGTTCTGTCAAGAAATATCTCGATACGTCCACGCGTGTGGCAACAGAATATGAGGTGTCCGAATATACGAGGCAGCGGATCGAGCTGATCGGTCTTGAGATCAAGTCGCTTTTTGAGAGCGACAAGTCAAAACAGATGGGGCTGCTTGACTTTATGTGACACAAGCGTTTCCTGGGGTGGGCACCTTCCAGCATACGGGACTCGAAAAACCAGGGCTCTCAATTCAGTTGGGGCACTGGTCCTGATTCGTGCGTCTTTTAGATATTCGAAGCTTGAAGCTACAGAAACGCCCCGTCCGCGCCACCCCGCAATAAATTGGGACCAGTATCAATTTGGGGCACTGGAGATCCGACCGAAAAATCCAGTAACACTGACCGGGATCCGGGATGCCCAATAGCATACGTTCCAAACCGGCACCTATGAGATTATCTGCCAGATGGTATTCACCATAATTTCCAGATTTTTATCGACCCACGACTGTCGATTCTTCTTTATTCTCTGCCCAACGATTCCCATAAGGTTTTCGACGTGATTATTGTTGTCAGGGATCTGTATTCCTCTTGTTGTCAATTCTGCGAAGAGCGTTACTTTATTAGCAGTCCTGAGAATGAATTTAGCAGTATTACTACTTTTGTTTTTTGATAACAGCTCATTAGCGATTGATAGCAACTCTTTTTGAGTTGTGTCGATTCTCCATTCGAGTCTTGCAAAATTACGATCTGTTCTGTGCTTTTTCACCGAGTTCTTCAACGCAGAAATTATCCCGCTTATCTCTCTTTTGATCCTCATTCGCTCCTCCTTTGGGTATTGCTCTTTCCACAGGTAGTACATCGATGTTTTTACAAAATGATTTGTGCATTGCTGGATTCTGTATCCGTAATCCCCTAAATGTTGTTGTAAGTTAGCATCTCCATCGCAAATAGCGTATATTTCGTCAGAAATGTTGTAAGTCCCCTTGATATATGATAAAACCTCTGACCAACTCTTGACCGCACCCAAATATAATAGAAACTCTTCTCCAGTTTCTAAATCGAGCCCCAACGTGCCTTTGATGCTGGGGCGACCACCAGTCCTTCTTTTAGACTTGGTGTCATCTAT
>RXIK01000146.1 GCA_004211975.1 Methanosarcinales archaeon
TCGTTAATCTGTGAAATCAGTGTTCATCTGTGGCTAAAAGTTTTATTTGCCACAGATTAACACTGATTTCACTGATTTCGGAAGTCATATCCTGCCACTGTTTGCAGGATTGGCATCATATGTTGTTCAACCGACCAGAACAAATTAAAAAGTCTCTGAGGTTGTGCACATCATTGACGGCGAGAAGATGCTCAAAAACTTCCTTTTTCGATGTGGGGGTGTGATCCCGACTGGAGTTTGGAGTCATTCATTAACAGTGAGTTCGACGAGGTTAGAGCGACAGTATGACGCGTCAGGGTGATTTTTGGCTTGAGTGTGGAATTGATTCTGCAACCGTTGCAGTCCCGCTCCACCGTGCAGTCGGGGATGAACTGACCTGCATCTATGTTGACAATGGTATAGTTCTAAACCACAGATTCAGAGATAAGGAGATCTCTGAGTTTTACCTTGTTCTTGTGACTGCTAAAAACCATAATCATTTAAAAAGAGAGGTGGATGCCAATAAGAAGTTCGCTGTCTTTGCAACAGACATTAAATTCGGTTTGGTAAAGGAATTTGCCAGAAGGATTCCAAACAAGTATGGAAAGTACTGGAACAGTCGCCTAACCTATGACTCCCGTGATTCTTGCCACGTTTTCTGCTGCTTCTTTGTTGAGCCCGGCTCCGAGGATTGTGTAGCGCTCCGGGCGTATCTCATGTGCGTGAACGAGCGCATTGATGATGCACTGATCAGGAATGTCAAGCTCGTGGGCGTTTACTGGCGCACCGATTTTTTGCAGTGCATCTCTGATCTGTTGCCAGTTGCCGCCGTGCAGGTACATCATCAGGATTGTGCCGATGCCGCACTGTTCGCCGTGCAGGGCTGGTTTTGGTGCGATTTTGTCTAGTGCGTGGCTGAATTTGTGTTCTGATCCGGATGCTGGCATGGATGAGCCGGCAATGCTCATTGCAACGCCGCTTGAGACGAGTGCTTTTATCACAA
Organism: Methanosarcinales archaeon; assembly: GCA_004211975.1. Taxonomy (GTDB): domain Archaea; phylum Halobacteriota; class Methanosarcinia; order Methanosarcinales; family Methanogasteraceae; genus Methanogaster_D. The sequence continues at coordinate 983 of RXIK01000146.1, forward strand.
GTCTTGCGGACTCCTCAAGTTCGGGTTTGATTGTTTCTGCGCGGTCCATCACGATCTGCGCGGTCATTCGGGATAGTGTGGCAGCATACTCGCTGTATGGTGTGTTCCTGAGCCTGTGTGCAAGTTGCCAGTCCAGAATTGCGGTGTAGTTTGAGATGATATCGCCGCATCCTGCCGCGAGAAAACGGTGGGGGGCGTGTGCGATGATCTCTGTGTCGGCAATTATTCCGAGTGGCGCCTGTGCTGGTACTGATACTGTGTCGCCGTCTCTTGCGATCGATGCGCGCATCGATGCGATGCCGTCGTGTGCAGCCGCTGTTGGCACGCTTAGGAATGGGATGTCAAGCATTGTTGATGCGAGTTTCGCAACATCGATCACTGTGCCGCCGCCGACTCCAATGAGGAATGCGGCGTTTTCTGCTGTGGTTATGGTGTTGTCTATGTTCTCCTGGTCGGCGTTTGTGACGATTGTGATGTCTGTTGTGAATCCACCGCTTGTGAGGATGTTTGATATGGACTTGCCAGCGATTTCTCGTGTTTTTCTGCCTGTTACGATGACGGCGTTCTGCCCGAGTTTGAGTTCGGTGCACATGCGGGCTGTGTCGGCGATCATGCCGTGTCCTATTGCGATGTTGCGCGGGAGCTGCATCCATTTCTGTGATTTTGGGGTCATGGGGTTGTGAGGGGTTTGGAAAAAGTGTTTTTGTGGATTTACGTGTCCGGATCTACAATAGTTTAATTATTTATTATGAATAAAATAGTTGCAAAAGTTGTGTGTGTTTTGTCTTGCCAATTAAAAGATGTTTTTAATTTTCCAAATTCTTGTTTCATATGCATTAGGGTCACCTCATTGTCCACATATTCTCTTGTCTTTTAAAATGTGTTTTTAGTATATTTAAAATTTCTGATAGTTTGAAAAATTTACCTTGCTGCAACAAGTCGGAGATTAATAAGTTTAAAATTTGGTAGGTTTCCAAACCTTTTCCACGGCTATTTTCTAAATAACCCCCAACCAGTTCGATAAAATAATCTTTGTTCTTTTTTATAGAGATGAGTTCAACGTCCTTGACAACCCTATCCGGATTTTTCCTGAAGGTTAATATGAAATCGGTTTTTAATCCAGCTTTGCGAGTGTCCTGCACAACCGAGTTGGCAGAATATTCCAAAGTTTCGACCTTTTCCAACTCAAAATTAAGCATATTTGTATATGTAATCAAATTCATCCATGTTTTATCATCCAGACTATTAAACATCAGAGAGAAGTAATGGTTCGGCTTTAATATCCTCTCGATCTCGGCAAAGGCTTCATTTAATAACTTATAATAATCGGATATGTGTTTCTCTCTGTCTTTAGATTCGCTTATCACAATCTCATCTTCGTAATTGACATCTTTTTTAAGCCAACTATTCCACATCATGCTTAACTCCAGATATGGTTGTCGATTGCCATGTGGGGGATCTGTTATCACATAATCTACAGAATTATCGGGTATCTTTTTTAACGCGTTTTGAGAAGGAGCGTTCAACAGAAGCAAATTTTTCGAATCCAACAGTTCTTCAAAGTCGTTAGCTTCGTTGATTTGGTACTTTTTATATTCCACTCCTTTCTTCGCCTTAAGAATTCTTTTATACCTATTTTCGAAACAGTTCCAGGCATTTATTTCAAAATTTTCTTTCGGCAACCAGTAACCGATCACCCAACTACCCACTTCTTTCCTCTCGGTTTCCCTCAATTTGCCCTTGAACTTCCCCCGTCGTTTGACCACAAAAACCATCTTACTGGCTTGTCCGAGCGAAGCAGTGAAACAAAACCTGAAGAACTCTCTGATATCAACATTCTCGATTTTTTCTATTCTATCCATTAAAAACGATAACGCCGTTAGATTTCGCGGGGTAAATAAGTTATAGATATGATTCTCACGATTTGCATTGATCCGTGAATTATGAAAGAAATTGTCCTTCGGATAAAAGTGAGGTATGTTATCATAAGAAAATGACGATGCCACTTCCAAATCCTCTTCTGTCGACTCTTCGATAACCTTTCTTCTACTTTTTGCATTATTTTTATACCAGACCTCTGTCAACTTATCATTCTCCCAGATAAAATGCGTCCCCACAAATTTTTTGCCGCCCCTCCTTACGTCGTAAAAAGAATTTATTTTATCCTTAATTTCTGATTCGAGTTTGTCAAATTCTTCCTGTATCAAGTTCACCGGTATCTTGCTAAGCATCTGTTTTGCTATAAAAACCGCAGATGGGTTTATATCTATCCCAACTGCTTTTCGTCCTGTAAAAATGGATTCTGTTATTGAGATTCCAGAACCACAGAACGGATCGATCACTATATCTCCCTTTTTTGTATAGCGCAAAATAAAATCTTGTATAATATTGTATGGCTTTTTGGACCAATATTTGTGCATACCATAAATCCCGGTATATGATTCGGCAATGTGGTTTGTCTTGTTTTTTGTTTCATCTTCAAACAAAGTTAATTGCTTAAGCATTCCAAACACCAGCTATTTTCTTGGGATGCCATACAGATAATGATCCTGCTCTTCTGACCAGTCTTCCGGTCCTTCGACCGTTCCGGCGTACTTGCTAAGCACATCCCAGACAGTCTGCTTACCAATTGTTTCTTTGCGTTTGATGGTTGCAAGATAGCGCGCATTTTGCTCCGGATCTACAGGCTCTTCCGGTCTTAACATCACACCGTCAAAAATGACATGTAACGATCTTGTCATAGTCATCTCATAACCACCAATTTTTTTGATAACCCTGAATGTTTTTCCAATTCCTCATAGACGTCTGCAATTTTAGCATCCCGCCCAATCACCCATTCTTGGGGTCCTAAGACCATTTCACATCACCCCTCGCAGATACTCAAGACTTGCTTTTCCCTCCTCCAGACTTCGTGCTTCAACAACGAACCTGCATCCGCGATGCCGCTTGCACAATTCATCCATCACTTCCGCCCACGCAATCGTACCATCTCCTATCGGAAGATGATCATCGCTTCGTCCATTGTTGTCATGGATGTGGACGTGCACGATCTCTTTCATCTTGAGAAACTCCGGGAGAACACCGTTTGTGTGTGCATGACCCACGTCAAGTGTCATGCCAAGATTCTCTCGATCTGCAAGTTCGATCATGCCTGCCATCTCGTCAGGCTCTTTTCCGAAGATAAGTTTCATCCGCGGCATATTTTCAACCGCGATTCTGACCCCTAAATCGTCTGCGAAGTCGCATAGTTGCTGTAGTCCGGAGATGTTCTGTTGCCATGCGAGATCTGGCATTTGTGCCCCGAGCGGTGAGAGATAGCCTGGGTGCACGACCATGAGACTTGCGAACTTGGATGCAGCCTGGATGCAGGAGGTATGTTGCTCCACAACCTCTTCCCATATCGGCTGGTTCAGGCTTCCGAGGTTCAGGTCTGAAAACGGCAGATGGATTGTTATTGTAAGATCTGTGGTCTCGCAGACCTCTTGCATCTTGTGGATACTTTGGTTGTTGATAACCTGTTTTCCTTCTTGAACGATCTCCCATCCGCTGAAACCGATGTCTTCAAGCATGTAAGCCCATCCAAACGGGTCCTCTGTGACCCGCATGGATGAGAAACTGATGTTTCGGGGGGATTTCATGCTAACCTGTGGTTATGGCTGCCGGGTGTGCTGGTGTTGGATGTGCCGGTGCCTGTGTTAGCGTGGGGGGTGTTGAAGACCCCCGGTTGCCCGGGGACCCTCATTTGTCATCATCCACCGTCTCGTAATCCGCATCGACCACGTCGTCATTGTCGCCTTCGCCGCCCTCTCCGGCTCCATCACCACCTTCTGTTTCTGCGGCGTGTTCTTCAGCGCCTTTCTGGTACATGGCGGCTGCGATTGGGTAGATCGCCTCGGTCAGCGCCTCGGTTTTGCTCTTGAGCTCCTCTGTGTCAGTATCCTCACTTTCCAGGGATTTTTTCAGGTCTTCTATTGCTTTTTCGACCGCGTCCCGCTGATCCTGCGTTGCAAGGTCGCCCGCCTCCTCAAGAGTTTTCTCTGCGGAGGTTGCCATCGCTTCAGCAGTGTTCTTTGCCTCTACGGATTCTTTTCGCTTTGTGTCCTCGTCCGCATGTTCCTCTGCATCCCTGACCATTTGCTTGATATCCTCTTCAGACAGCCCGCCTGGCTTCTTGATCGTGATTGACTGCTCTTTTCCTGTGCCGATATCCTTTGCAGTTACATTTAAGATGCCGTTTGCATCGATATCGAATGTCACCTCGATCTGAGGGGTTCCTCGTTGGGCAGGAGGGATGCCATCAAGCATGAATCTGCCAAGTGACTTGTTTGCGGATGCAATGCCTCGTTCTCCCTGTAAGATATTGATCTCGACAGATGGCTGATTGTCTGATGCTGTTGAGAATGTCTGACTTCTCTTTGTCGGTATCGTCGTGTTTCGTTCGATGAGTGGTGTTGCAACCCCTCCAAGTGTCTCGATACCGAGCGTCAGCGGCGTCACATCCAGCAGCAACACATCCTTAACCTCGCCCGAAAGCACGCCGCCCTGGATGGCTGCGCCCATTGCGACCGCTTCATCCGGATTGATGTTTTTGTACGGCTTCTTTCCTGTGACCCGCTCGACCGCAGCAATGACTGAGGGCATCCGTGTTACGCCGCCGACAAGCAGCACACGGTCTATATCGTCTCTGGTCATCCCTGCGCTCTTGATTGCATCCTCCATCGGACCGATCGTCCGGTTTATCAGCTCGACGGTCAGTTCGTCAAGCTTTGCACGTGAAAGAGTCATGTCAAGGTGTTTTGGCTGCCCGTCAGGTCCTACCGTGATGAATGGCAGGCTGATGCTGCTGGTAACCACGCCAGATAGTTCGATCTTTGCCTTCTCGGCGGCATCGGTGAGCCGCTGCATCACTGATTTGTCTTTGGATAGGTCAATGCCTTCCTGTTTCTTGAATTCAGATACGATGTGTGCCACAATCAGCGTATCAAAGTCATCTCCACCAAGATGGGTGTCACCGGACGTTGATCTGACCTCAAACGTCCCGACTCCCGGGTCCAGCTCCAGAATCGAGACATCGAACGTGCCTCCACCGAGATCGTACACCATCACGGTCTGTTCACCTTCGTCTTTATCGATCCCATAAGCAAACGCAGCGGCGGTCGGCTCGTTGATGATTCGTTTCACATCAAATCCGGCTACCTTTCCTGCGTCCTTTGTCGCCTGCCGCTGTGAGTCGTCGAAGTATGCGGGCACGGTGATCACGGCGTCAGTGATTGTCTCCCCGAGATATGCCTCGGCATCTGCTTTCATCTTCTGCAGGATCATGGCAGATATTTCCTGGGGCGTGTAGTTTTTGCCATCGATGTTCACGGTGTAATCTTTCTCGCCAACATGCCGTTTAATCGATGAAACTGTTTGTTCCGGGTTTAAGATCGCCTGTCTCTTTGCGATCTGCCCTACCAGTCGTTCCCCTGTCTTTGAGAAGCCCACGACTGAGGGGATGGTTCTTCCACCCTCCGCGTTTGGTATGATGGTTGGCTCGCCGCCTTCCATCACTGCCATGCATGAGTTCGTGGTTCCAAGATCGATTCCAAGTATTTTTCCCATGTTATTATACCTCTTGCTCATTGATTCTGGCGTTGTAGTATTAAATTTTTTGTGTGTGCGTGCGTGCCTGTCACATTATGTGGTGTTTCGGGTTTATCATTACAGGTGGTGCGCCTGGAGCTTAGCGCATTCCGAAGTAGTACATTGCCACGGGCAGCAGGATCACGGTCATTGTGTGGCTCTTCCGGATGCCCATGTAGTATGGGAGCAGCCCGATCGGTACTGCGGTCAGGAAGATTGCAAGCCCGAATGCGCCGCTTCCTGCGGAGATCATCAGGATAAGCCCGATGAGTATTGTTACGCATAGTTTTTGGTAGTTGATGTGTTTTAGCATAGATGGGGCAAAATCCCCGAGGGATATTGTGGTGATGTATGATGCTATCGAAACGAGCGCGATGACGGTCAGGAAAAGCAGGACTGTGGACCCGTTCAGTGTTCTGCCGACCAGATCTTGTACTGCGATTGTTGCCCCACTTCGGGGGTATCCGATGACAAAGAGCGCGATTAAGCAGAAAACGGCGTTTGAGGTGTTTGCTCCGGAGACTGAGACGATGAACTCCATTGCTCTTGTTCGGTGGTCTTCGAGCCGCCCTCTGATCGCTAGTCGTGCGAGTACTGTTGCAACTGATGAGGATACTCCGGGTAGCCATGCAACTATTGATCCTGCAATGCTTCCGACCGCGATTCCGCGCAGCACCCATTTTGATCGTAGATCTATTGAACTCCTGCGCTGTGCAGGTATGCTTGATTTTGTGAATATGCTGATCAGGAGCACGGGTGCTCCGAAAAGCCCGGTTAGGAGTGGGAGCAGGATTGATGGTGAAAATGATGTGTCAGGTGAACCGAGCTGAAGGATTGGCTGCATTAGATGTTCATTTTCAAATGCAAGTAATCCGAGGACGCCGGACATGAGGATGATGGTTGTTGCATAGAATTTGTATTTTAGGTGCACAAGTGACCCCTGTCCCTCGATATATCGTCCTGATTCTGTGAGGATCATGATTATGATGATTGCTATCAGGATCCAGCCCATGTTCTCGCGTATGATGTCATAATACCGGCTGAAAAATAACATGAGTGGGGCTGCAATCAGTAATGATATGATGATTGATCCTGCACTGCCAATTGCAGATAACCTGACCGCTGCTGCACCAAGTCCGTCGAGCAGCATGTCGTGACCCGGTAGCACCGCAAGCGCGGTGTCTGCGTCGGGTGCGCCAAGGTATATTGCTGGGATGATGTCAAGGAAGGTGTGCGTGATTGAGTTTGCAAGAATGATGATTGCAATATTGGTATTTGTGAATCCGAGGTGTGCGATTGTAGGGGCAAGCGCAAGCAGGATCAGTGCGAAGTTGTTTGTGTGGATGCCCGGGATAAGCCCGCTGATGATGCCAAGCGCAAATCCGATGAGTATCGAGAGCGCAAGCATGAATGGTTCGGGCATGGAGTTTGATGATCGGCGGGTGTTAATCAATTGTTCTGACAGGTTGCTTGTTTACTGTGACTCAAAATACTGGAAACCCGTGGTTTTTCTGAGATCATTTAAGTACGGTGCAATTCAAAACGTATTTTCTATGGCAATGTCTAAGAAGGATATGGTGCGAAGGAGCTCTAAGAAGAGGGCTGTGTTGGAAGATCTTGAAAAACAGGCTGCGTCCGGAAGTGGTGATGCAAAGAAGAAACTTGCAAAAGCTAAGAAAAAGATGAAGTGATCCTTGTAGGGGTGTTTGGGTGAAAGATCATCTGCGACTAAAAAGCATTTGTCACCCCTGATCAATAAGCTTGCAATCAATAACTAATAGTTGCGGAGGACGTGAAATGAGCGATGAAATCCGGATTGGAATTATTATATGTGACCGCTACCGCGTGTGTGCCGGGGGCAAGTGTTTAAGGGCGCTTGACAACCGGGAGGGCGCATTCAGCATTTATGGTGGTAAAGAGGTGAAACTGGTTGGGTATACTGCGTGTGGTGGCTGCCCTGGCGGAAATATTGAGCATGCTCCGGAGGAGATGAAGAAGAATGGAGTGGATGTGATACACCTTGCCACAGGGCTTGTTGTTGGATATCCGCCATGCTCTCGCGTGACTCGCTTCCGTGACTTTATCCAGGCGAAGTATGGGGTTGATGTTGTGATCGGGACGCATCCGATCCCCCAGAACTACTATAAAACTCATATGGCACTTGGAACATGGAATTCTCCGCGATGGACCGAGATCATCCAGCCGACACTTGCGGATGAAGAGACCCGTCTGTTGTATGACTGATAAATAACCTGATGCTGGAATTAAGAGTTCTTGTGGATAACAACACCCTGATAGATCGTTATTTTCAGGGTGAGCCCGGAGTGTCTTACCACCTTCAAGACGGAAGCACCAGGATCCTGTTTGATGCGGGATATTCGGACGTGCTCATAAGAAATGCGGAGAAGATGGGTATTCATCTGCTGGATATTGATGTTGTAGTACTCTCTCACGGGCATCTTGATCACACGTGGGGTCTTTATCATCTGATCAAACTCTACACCGAAGCAAGAGTGGAAGATGTGAATTGTGTTAATCCAGCTCTTGTAGCTCATCCTTCCGCATTTTTAACCCGAACGGTTGACGGCATCCCGGAGGTCGGCTCTTTGATCTCGGAAGACAAGTTGTGCTGCCACTTCAACATGCGATTAAGCAGGGAACCCCTGTGGCTGACTGATAACCTGGTTTTTCTCGGTGAGATCGAACGAACGAATGATTTTGAAGCGATGGTGCCGATTGGGAAAATCCTGCTGGATGGAACTAACGAAGACGATTATGTGCTTGATGATTCCGCTCTGGTTTACACATCACCTAAAGGGCTTACGATCGTTACGGGTTGTTCACATGCCGGGATCTGCAACATCATTGAGTATGCAAAGAAAGTCTGTGGCGATGATCGAGTGGTTGACATAATTGGGGGATTTCACCTGCTTGAGCCCTCTTGCGAACAACTGCAGGGAACGCTTGAGTACATGAAGGAATTACAGCCGGGAACTGTGCATGCCGCCCACTGCACTGACTTGAACTCAAAGATTATGCTGTCTCAAGTTGTGGACCTGCGGGAGGTGGGTGTGGGCTTGAGCTTGGTGTATGAATGAACCCAATCTAAGCCAGCATGCAAGCAGTCTCTTTGTGCCTGAAGACAAAGAACACCGCGGGCTCCTGGCAGTTTGTCCGGTGCCTGACTCCTGCTGGCACCAGAACGCCTGTGCCCGGTCTCAGCATGATTGTGGACGTGTCAGACTCGATTGTGGCAACGCCCTTGTAATTAAGGAAGAACTCATCGTAGTCATGAACATACCACTTGCCCTCACCCTCGCAGAGCACCGCCCTTAGCAGCGAGTCACCCACAAACACCATGTCATAGGGACGCCGGGGCGACGTTATCTGTTTCACTTCCTCTTCAAACATGATAGCTTCTATATCCTGATTAGTGCTGGTCTGTGTCATGTGGATCTGAAAACCTCCTTTGCCTTAACCATCCTGACGACAGCGTTGTTATACGGCGTCTTAATCCCGTATTCCGCGCCCAGTTCCGCTACTTTTCCGTTTATATAGTCTATCTCGGTAACTTTCCCGCGAACGATGTCCTGCAACATGGATGATCTGTGATCTCTTGTTGGGGGAAGCAACTGGCTCCATAATACCTGCATATACGCGTCAGGAGCGTTCATGCCAGGGTCCATGCCAGCGGCTTTCGCCACCCGGAATGCTTCGGAGATCATCTCTCCTGCGAGCCATCTGGTATGTGGATTATCGGCAATCTCACCGTATGTTACCTCGAATATAGCGGATAACGGGTTTAATGCGATATTATACAGGGCTTTGTGCCAGATCTCCCGCATAATGTTATCAGATGGTTTTGTCGGGATTCCCGCGCTTTCAAGCATCCCTGCAATGTGTTTTGCACGCGGGGTTGGGGTGGTGCCGCCACGGGTCTCGCCGATAAGGGTCTCTGATGCGATGACCGTTACCCTGACCGCCCCGGGCTTGGGCACGACTGCGCCAAAGATCGCCATCCCTCCCACCGTCCGCGCACCACCCACAATTTCTGCGAGCGTCTCCACGTTCCCAAGCCCGTTTTGCATGGACACGATGACTGTGTCCGGTCCAAGCATTGGAAGCGCGGCTCTTGCGGCTGTTTTCGTATCATACGACTTAACCGTCAGAAAGACGATGTCATACGCCTCGTGTGGTGGTGATGTCACTGCGTTCAGGTTGGTCACAATGTGCTCCCCCCAGATCCCGGTGATGCAAAGCCCGTTTTCACGGATCGCTTTGATGTGAGGGTCTCGTCCTATCAGTGTCACCTCAACACCCTGCCCGGATTTTGCAATCATGCCGCCAATCGCGGAACCGATGGCGCCAGCACCCATTATTGCAACCGATTTTTTCACAAAAAATCGAGTAAAAACTGCCCTCCGGGTGGGGACTGGCGATATACGTCTTAATCGGGTGAGAAATGCCCTCCGGGGTGGAAGCCAGTTTTTGATCAAACTTTTGTGAAAAGTTTGGTGGAAAGTTTGCGAGTGAGAAATGCCCTTCCGGGTGTGGTTAGCGATATACATTTTCGTTGAAAAAAAATAAACCGCCGGGTGGCGGGTGTTCACTCAACTGTTATTGTTTCGCCCAGCGTGACGTTTCCGTCGTCTGTTATCTGCCACTTGCAATATTCGCCGAAGACATCGCCGACACTGTCAAAGGTAATCTCTCCTGATGCACCCTGATAATTAATCTCTGTTCCATTCCTGATCAGTGCAAGCGCCGTTCCAATGTCAGAAACCTCTTCGCCGGGTGCGTTTGCCACGGCTGGTATCATATCCCTGATCGCGGTTCCGTCTGCGCTCCCTGATTTCTCGATCGCAAGAGCGATTATCGCAGCCGCATCATACGTGTTCGAGCTGAATATGGAAGGTTCTCTCCCGAATTCTGCCTCGTACGTTGTTGCAAAGACATCATGCGCAGGACCTGCAGCCCGCGGGTCTGGTGTCGTCCCTGCAAAACCTGTCACGATGTATTTGCCTTCAGTGTCCTTCCCGACCTTATCAGCCAGTTCATCGGTGCGCATACCCTCTGAAAGCAGCCAGTCGCGTGCGTCCATGGCGCCTTTCTCGTACGCTGCTTTGAGGATTATGCTTCCGGTGTCAGGGTAGCCAACAAGAACAATAACGTCCGGATCGCTCGCAGATACCTTGTCAACCTCTGAATCAAACGTTGCTGCGGTTGATTCATATTTAACACGGTCAACAATCGTTCCACCGAGTTTTTCGAACTCTTCCTTGAAGATCGCCTCAAATCCTACTCCGTAATCGTTGTTGATAACAATCGTGCTTGCGGTGGCATATCCTGTGTCATTCGCAAGTTTCGCCATCGCTTTGCCCTGTAGTGCGTCTGATGGGACTGTTCTCCAGTAGAACCCGTCATCTTCGTATGTTGTGAAGTCAGGTCCGGTGTTGGACGGGGATATCTGGACGATCTTGTTGTTGATCGCTATGTTAATTATTGCCATGCTCGGACCGCTTCCCGCAGCGCCGATCACTGCCGGAACCTTATCAACGGTCGCCAGTTGGTTCATCGCATCGTTTGCGATGGTTGTTGATGTCCCGGAGTCCATCGTGACAAGAGTGACATCGCTGCCAAGAACGCCGCCATTCTCGTTCACCTGCTTTATCGCAAGCCGCGCTCCATCCTCCATCGATCCACCAAAAGCGGCAAGGTCTCCGGTGAGCGGCAGCAGCGTGCCGATCTTAACCGTCTGTTCTGTCGTTGCATCCTCATGCCCGGATTCTGCGCCCTCAACACCTTCCTGATCCGACGGGGTCACACAACCCGATGCCAGAACGAGAGCAAGAACCGCAAGGATTGTCAGGTACTTTATTCCCTTCAAAATCATTACCTCCTCTTTGTTTCGTATGCGTTTAGCACCCCATATCCAAATAGCCGGAAAGGGCGCGTCTCTGGCAAAGCCGATGTCAGACCAGCCAGTTCACGCATATCCGCTTGCCTGCAGCATCACCAGCCAAAATTAATTGATTAATGTTATATAAATGTTCTGTGCGGGTTGTGGCGGTGGGGCTGGGCTGGGGTGGTAATGATGAAGGGCGTCACAGCAACACCTTTACAATTCCCCGGCACAAAACGGTACGCACTCATGTATCTGGCACACCCAAGCATCCTTCTGCTGACGATCCCGGTACTCGTGGCAACAGCGTACCTGCTCCGCAAGGGGCACCGGAAAGGAATACTTGTAACCCGCGCCGCCGTATTCATCCTGCTAATCATATCGCTCGCATCCCCCTGCGATCTGGTATCACAGACCATCTTTGATGAAACGCCAAGCATCACCATCATCGATGACCACACTGACAGCATGGCGCTATTTAACAACAACACCGGGTTGCGGGTGTATGAACAACTTAAAAGCCGCACTCCAACCGAGATCCGGCAGATCACCGGGAGCAGGACTGCGATCGGGGATGCAGTCACCGAGTTTTCCCGTGGAAACGACAATATCCTGCTTGTGAGCGATGGAAACAACAATCACGGGCTTGATCTGGCTGACACCATCGCTTTTGCGCAGGCGGTTAATACCACGGTCTGCGCTATCCGGCTGGAACCAGAGCACAGTGACCTCAGCGTCGAAATATCCGGCGGAAAGGACGTGATCGTGGAAAGCGAGCAATCGTTTGCCATCACGGTGCGGCAGGCAGAAAGCAACGGGAGGAAATCAGAATACACGCTCTCCGTATGGATCGATGACACCAAAGTGAACGAGCAGGAGGTTCGTCAGACCGAACGGAAAAAGAGCATACCGATCACACACACCTTCACAGAACTTGGATCCCACACCATAAAAGCGGAAATTGTGACCCTGAGCGATGATACAAGGAAGATCAACAACGTATTCTACAAATCAGTCTATGTGGTCCCGAAGCCAACGATTTTATCGGTGTGTGACCAAAGCTCTCCACTATCACAAACGATTTCTGAACTGTATGATGCAACAACCGTCAGTTCGGCAACATCAATTGATCCCGCCAGGCAACTTGCAGTGGTGCTTGATAATATCCATGCAAACGACCTTGACAAGGGTGAAATCGAGCGGCTGGGCGCATATCTCAGGAATGGCGGCGGACTCGTGGTTGTCGGGGGCGACCGGGCGTATGACACGGGTGGCTATTATAACTCACCTCTTGGGTTTGAGACGCTGCTTCCAGTGAAATCAAAGGAAAGTGCAGGGGAAGGGTCAAACGTTGGTGTGGTGATCGTGATTGATATTTCGGGGAGTGTTGGTACGGCTTACGGTGATAATACGGCGCTTAGTATGGAGAAGGCACTTGCAATCAACATATTGCGAGGGATTAACATAAACGACCACATCGGCGCCATAGCATTCACTAACAAGGCACACATTGTATCTCCACTGACAAGAGGTCTGTATAAGAGTACAATCGAGGAAAAGATCACACGATTAACTCATGGTGGACGCACTTATATAGACACCGCACAAAATGCCGCTTCTGAAATGCTCGAGGGATACGCGGGTGCAAAGAGTGTGATCATCATCTCTGATGGGAAAACAAGCAAGGGCGATACGTGTATTGGTCTTGCCAGAAGCATGGCTGATGCTGGCATCACCACCTACGCGGTCGGCGTTGGCGCGACAACAGATGAGGATTTCATGCGGTCACTGGCATCAGCAGGCGGAGGAATCTACTACAAACCGGCAGAATCCGAGCGGCTGAACGTTATCTTTGGAGAGAAGCCTGATGAGCCGGATGACACGACAAAAGGTGATTTTTCAATCATTGTTCTGAACCCAAACCATTTTATCAGCGAGAATCTCGAATTATCAGGCTCGCTCACCGGTTACAACAAGGTCACCCCAAAGACCGGTGCGCAGACGCTTGTCACAACCGGGGCGGGAAAGCCGATTGTGACTGCATGGCGGTTTGGCATGGGGCATGTGGTCGCGCTCAGCACCGATGACGGCGCGGGGTGGTCTGGCACGCTTTACAGCGGCGAGAACGCGCTCCTGATCTCGAGAATGATTAACTGGGCGGTCGGAGACCCGAGAAGAAACGACGATATTGTGATATCTGCCGACGACATCTATCTTGGCGACGATGCAATCATCAATATCCGATCAAAGACGGTTCCAAGCATAACTCTCGATGGAACAAAACTTGAACTCTCACAGGTTGATGAAGACCAATATCAGGCATCGATCACCGCGGATTCACAGGGGTTTCTAGATATTTCCGGGTACGTGATCGCTGTGAACTATCCTATGGAATTCCGTGATGTCGGGTTCTCAGAAGATCTTATTAGCACGATAGAGATGTTTGGCGGGGGTGGCGGAGTTTATGCAGAGGATGATGTTGAGCTGCTGATTGCGCACCTGAAAGAGCGCTCAACGCGCACGGTGGAGGAGCCAGAGGAGAAGCGACTGCCGTTTTTACTTGCGGCGATGATGATCTTTCTCGGGGAGGTTGTGGTGCGAAGGCTGCGGGAGATTAAGAGGCTGCGGAAAGGATGATCGGTTGCAGGCAGCAGCAAAACAACAAGAACCGGATCATTAATATGAGCCTGCAACCAACACCACCACCGTGTTTGACACGATCATCATCGCATTATGGCTGATGCTGCCTGCATACCTGCCAAACCCCTGCGCAGCGTTATTCGGGCGCGGCCTCCCCATTGATTTTGGCAGGAACTTCGCCGATGGAAGGCGAACACTCGGCGACGGGAAAACATATATCGGCTTCTTTGCCGGAAGTGCGGCAGGCATCGCAATCGGTTTGATCCAGATGTGGGCTGCACCACATTATTCGTTTTTTCCAATGTTCACCATGAAAGCCATCTTCTGCCTCTCGATCGGATCGTTGCTTGGAGATCTTGGGATGAGCTTTGTAAAACGAAGAATCGGGCTTGAGCGCGGGGCGTCATTCCCGATCGCAGACCAGCTCGACTTTGTGGCGGGCGCATGGCTACTGACATTCATCGTTGCGCGAGAATGGTTTGTTTCGAACTTTACTATCTGGATTGTAATCACCATACTAATTATCACTCCGATTATGCATAGAATCACCAACATAATCGGATATAAACTCGGAACAAAGGATGTGCCATGGTGAAAGATAACTATCAGGGAGTTATCACCATAAAATGTCCTGATGCATCGGTGATTAAGGATGCGATTGCTCCGGACAATCTGCGGAACATGGCGATGCATAGCACCGGCGCGTCGCTGGTCGTTGAGATCACGGCGCCGAGGCTTGGAACACTGATAAGCACGGTTGACGACCTGCTGATGAATGTGAAGATTGCATGTGAACTGGCTGCCACCGTGCAGGCGTCGGCAGCTGCTGATTGCAGTCAACCAAAAGGAGCGAATAAGAATAACATTAATTGACCCCCTCATCGGAATCGATACATATCTTGCGCACACAAGCGGCATTGGCGGCACGATCCGCAGGGACGCTGATGACTTCCATGTTACCGAGGTCTGGGACCAAAACCCGCGAGAAAACACAAGTGGGCAGTACCTCATCGTAAAGCTCACAAAAAAGAACTGGGACACCAACCACCTGATCAGAGACCTGTCAAGGCGTTTCAGAGTCAGCAGAACCCGTTTCGGGTGGGCTGGCACCAAAGACAAACGAGCGGTCACCACCCAGAGAATCGGTATCTGGGACCCTGACCGCACGATAGAGACAGAAATTTCTGGCGTTCACATCCCGGATGTCCAGCTTCAGATCATCGGGCGATCAAACAAAAAAATAAGTCTTGGCGACCTTAACGGCAACAAATTCAGGATCGTCATACAAGACATCAATGAAAAATGTGGCGGCAGAGATGAAGTGGTAAAACGCATCGATAACATATCCCGTGAACTTAAGATCGCAGGAGGCATGCCAAATTTCTATGGCACGCAGCGGTTCGGAACGATCCGCCCGATCACGCATGAGGTCGGCAGACTGATCGTTTCAGGTGATTTTGAGGGTGCTGCCATGGCATATATTGCAAAGCCATTTTCAGGTGAGCGATCATCCGAAATTCGCAGGTGCCTCTGGGATACATGGAGTGCGGGGGACACTTGTGATTTTAAAGAAGCATTAAACATTTTTCCGGATCGTTTACGTTACGAACTTGCGATGCTGAACCACATAGTCAAATATCCCGATGATTATATTGGTGCGTTACGAACGCTCCCGAAAAATCTTGTAATGATGTTTGTGCACGCACATCAGTCGTTCATATTCAATAAAATCCTGAGCTATCGCATAAAAGAAAATATCCCATTAAACCGGGCAATCGAAGGCGATGTTGTGTGCTTCAGAGGAAAAAATGGCTTGCCTGATGCTTCAAAGACCGATGTCGTGACCCCAGCAACCATTGACGGCATCAACAACCTTGTCCGCAGGAAGCGCGCATGGGTGACCCATTCGCTGATCGGGCACGCATCCAAACTCACAAGCGAGATCGAACAGACCGTGATCTCCGACCTTAAGATCAATATCCATGAATTAACCCGTAGTTTTGAGGTCACAGAGATGCCAGAGATTGCTTCGAGAGGCGGACACCGGGCGATCGTGATCGATCCGGATCCTGCTTTCGATGTAGTATGTGATGAGGTACGTGGCGGGTTGTGTGTGACTTCCGAGTTTTTCCTGCCAAAAGGTTGTTATGCCACCGTTCTCCTGCGAGAGTACATGAAATCCGAATAGGTGAGGTGCAGGAAAAAGATGGTGGAGGCTCGTTACATCCACTCGTAATGCGCCATCACCTCGGGCTTAAAATCATATAACAGGCTGTTCTCAACATACCCAAAGAACAAACAGCCCTCGCACTCCTTCGCCACTCTTTTCCGTGTTGCTTCCGATGATTTCCAGACGTTCGCAATCCCCTCGTCAACATCGCCCAGATGAACTCTTTTCACCCGGCAATTCTCGATTTTTCCATCCGCAGTGACATGGAGAACAATATCGCTGGCATGACATCTGAACGTTGGTTTTAACTCCTTTACCATCCGGAGATACGACAGGGAATTGATGATCGGGAATTTATTTCGCTTAAGTTCAATGATCTGATCGACCGCCTCTGTATAGGCTGCCATATCCCGGATCCCGAGTTCATCCCACACATCATCACCAATCCCGCTGAACTCGTGGATCGGTTCAAACGAGATCGATACGCCCAGATCGCGTGCCAGATAGACCAGTTCTGCGAGTTCGTCCTGATTCTTTCTGCTGATAACACAATTCATGAGAATGCTGTGACCTTCGTGTTTTGCTTCCTTTATCCCGTCCAGCACATCCCCAAAATCAATTCCACGTATCTCTTTGAATGTTTTTATGCCATCAACAGAGATTGACAGGTAATCAAGATCAGACAGATCAGGAACTCTCTTTTTCAGGAGTTTTCCGTTGGTTATGAGTGAAGTTATCATTCCAATATCGTGAGCGTGCCCTAAAATCTCGGGTAGGTCTTTTCGCATGAGTGGCTCAGCAGTCCATGCATTATAAATCATTATTCCAAATGATCTGGCTTCATCAAGGAGACTGAACACCTCTTCAGCACTCATCTCATCCCCTCCCTCCTTCCAGTACTCACAGAACTTACATTGCAAATTACATCTTGCATTGATCCCATGCGACAGAACAAAGGGTCTTTTCCTGACCCTGAGCTGCCACATGGCCTTAGATGCCAGCACCGGCGAGAATGTCATAACAATCACCATAAAAACATGGAAAATGCGGGGGAGGGGATTCGAACCCATGAACTCCTTCGAGAACAGATCTTGAGTCTGTCGCCGTTGACCGCTTGGCTACCCCCGCGTCTATGATAGGGTGAGAACAACAATCCTTTTGCGCAAACCACATTTAAAGATGTCGATTATGCAGGTGGCACATGAAGATGTGGTATCGTCTTCGTTCACCACTCGTCAATTGGTATTCCCGCTCCTGCTTCCAGTTCCTTGAGAGACTGGTTAATGCTACCAAAAGCCACTTCGCCCGATAAGAGTTCCAGGGTCTCAAACTCTGCTAAACTCAGCCCTTTCAAAATATAAGCCAGCCGTTTAAGGTTAACCCGCTCAATTTTGTTCATCTCACTTATTACGGTAGACATCATAACCACATTCTTATTTATAAATTTGTATCGAATCCATCCTCTGCTCCATCAGTAGTAGTTCACATCCCCTACAATAAAACCCCTCCCTTCCACGTATCTCGCATAAATCATCCTCACATCAACCATCATCGACCAAATCCCCGCCTTCACCCCGAGACTGTCACGCCATCTGGTGTTGCAGAAGATCCGATGCTGCAGAAAATGTTCCGCCATATAGCAAGTGTTGTATCTCCAAATCAAAAACAAACCTATGTTTCAACTCCATATTCAAAAATGATCCGGGACTGTCACGTCATCGGGGGTTATATGAGATCCCACGAATCTGTTCAAGTGAGTTGTAGGAGAAATCTGTGTAATCCGTGTTAATCTGTGGCTAAAAACTTTTGTCAGCCACAGATTTCACAGATGGACACAGATTACAGGTTATTTACCACAAGAGATTTCATGCTATATCTGAGTTCATCCGACCGCACCACCTGCAAGGATGACCCAAGCACCAAGTAATGTGACAGCCTCTCTTGAGCTATATTCCATGTATGCTGCTTGAATTAGCTGATGAATGCGATCATTGAAGCGTAAAATCGGGAAAATTCAACCACATCACGCCACATTATAATATGCCAGAACTGCAAAATAACCTATTTATGCACCAGACCGCACTTAAATACGCTATGGAAGTTTCGGACGGCGGCAGGTTGGAACTTAAAAACCCCCTCGAAGGGAACGCGGGTTATTCTTTTCGTTGTGCGGGAGTTCCCGGATGAATTCAGTGATCTGACGAAAGCCTCTGAAAGCACACTTGAATTCTGGGATAACCCAATCGATGATGAGGAATGGAACGATGCTTGATTAAAGGGACATCGTCATGATTCCAATCCCATTTACGGATATGTGACTTGAACCATCTTAATCAACCATTGGGAAATCGTCATGGGGTTTATCGCACCACATTAATATTTCCGATATATCTTGGTTCCGTGCCCTGTTTCCATCACCATGATTAGCAGGCGATCCTCTGTTATGTCCATGATCGCCCGGTATTCACCTATGCGGTGGGTGTAGAGCGGATGACGTTTCGTCCCTTTGATCTTTTTGACATTGGTGTAGGGGTCATCCCTGATACCATTGATCGATAGAATGATCCTCTGCGCAACATCCGGGGGCAGGTTTTTGAGATCCTTTCTCGCTTTTGCGGTATAGTTGACCTTAAAGCTCATAGCAGGTCAAACTCTTCCATGATCTCTTCTTCGGAGTGCATGCGCCCCTGTTTTAGGTCTTCAAGTGCCTCTTCGATTCCCAGTATCGCCTCATCGCTCAGTGGTTCGCAATCGATCGCTAGATTTGTTAACCGTGCAACGACTGAATTATATGATTCACGAGGATGACGTTTCAGATTCGTCAGCAGGTCCTTCACCCCAGGTTCTATGCAGATCGTTGTGGTGGCTGCCATATAGCGTACTATAGATTCCTATATGTTATAATACCATCCGATTCCCTGACTCCGGTCACAAGAACCCCTTGCAGAGATGCCGCTCGTCCGTCTCGATACTGCGCCGTGCCCGACTGCGATTGCGTCTGAGGTGGTGCTGCCTGGTGTTATTG
Organism: Methanosarcinales archaeon; assembly: GCA_004211975.1. Taxonomy (GTDB): domain Archaea; phylum Halobacteriota; class Methanosarcinia; order Methanosarcinales; family Methanogasteraceae; genus Methanogaster_D. The sequence goes on from RXIK01000146.1 coordinate 20,345, forward strand.
ATGTGATGAAGTGTTTGGGGACTCTGCCGGCAGGATAATGTGCCGGTCTACAACGAAACGGTTCACTGGCTTGCTGTTTTCGTTTATGAAGAGTAACGAGGACACACTGCAGCAGCTCTTTGGTAAGATCAGAAGATGGCTTGAAGCAGGATTGATGTGGACGAGATGTAAATTCATTCACGTCGCTAACTTTGCTCCGAAAATAAACATGCCTTCAATATAACCTCTGGAATCACGAGTGACTAACGCTTTTAGATATGATTAAGTCGGCCTAATTACTCGATTCGCAGCTTCAAATATACCACATCATAAGAATGAATTTTTATAGTATGCACTACCCTCGGAAGAGAGGGGGCTATTTGCATCAGCTTAAAATAATCCCGCCCTCTATCAACGATGCGGGGAATAACCGTTATCCCGTGGATGCCTCAACTTTCTGAACGCTGTAGCCAAGTTTCTCCAGTTCTCGGATCATTTATTCACCTCGAGACGAACACGGCAGCGATCTGTGGAGTTTAGTTTGCTCCACGTGCTCATTCCTTACGGAAGGCGACATTCATGGGTGCTATCCGCTGCTGGGTCAGTTTGGGACTCGGGGTTATAACCGCCAAAGAGTACCGACCTCGTGGGTTCGTCTCACCACAATCTGTTATTCAACACTAAAACCAGGCGGGAGTGATTCGGGGGAACCAAAATATGCTTTCATGCTCATGGGTGTCCCAAGGGGTCATGGATGCTTGGGATCATTTCAATGCGATAGACGAATCCCGGGGGCATGGACAGTCAGGGGTTCGAACCGGAGGCACACGCGCTTTTATAATAGCAGCCCCGCGGCAAGTCCGGAGGATATACTTATAGGTTCGAACGTCCGAATATATGTGTATGTATCCAACGGAGAGGTTAACCACAGTTCTGGTGCCGAAACATTACAAGACCAGATCTATCCTGATTGAAGATGCATTTAGAGCGCTTTTGAATTTAAAACCGTGGTTAAAGGTTGAACTGTCTATAGAGCTTTATTTGATGGGGGATATCTCTCTCTTGAGGGCAGCAGAGATCGCTGGCATGGATATGGAGAGTTTTAAGGAGACTCTGAAGGCGAGGGGTTTTAAAATAAGCAGTTATGTCGGATCCGAAGAAGAAATCGAGCGAGGGATGGAGTTAATTTGAATGCTTCTTCTCGATACCGATATTGCAAGTGCGTTTGCCAAGGCCGGGCATTTTAATGCGCTGGTAAATCTATTTGGAAGCGTTGGAATAACAACAGCGGTTCATGAAGAACTCTTAACACCTCTGGAGTATGGATACGACTATCCAGGGGAGATATTCGCTATGGCGGAACTGATAACGGTCTCAGAGGAAGAACAGATAGAATATTTGAAGATCAAGGAAAAACATGCTAAAATTGGAAAAGGTGAGCTAGAAAGCATCGTTGTTTGTTTGAAAAGAGGATATCTATTCTCATCTTTCGACAAAAAAGCTCTGATGGTGGCTAAGGCGAGTGGGGTAGAGATCATCACAGCAGGGGTTATCTTTAAAGGATTGGTGGTAAAAGGAGTCGCAACGAAGAAAGAAGTTCTGAAAATAATAAGAGACATCGAAATTTCAGATAACCGAGTGGTAAATTGTGGTGTGTGCTGATAGGGTAATATTGATGCGATGGACTGTTCAGGCACGTTTGGCAGGCTGGAACTAAAACCCCAGGCTGTGTGAAAGCCCGTTCTTCCAGCTGCTCAGGAGTCCCCGGACGACCTGAGTGATTCTGGCGGAGGCATCCGAAAGCGCACCTGAAATAGGGGATGCCCGCTCGATGATCTGGGGCTGGAACGATTTTGTTTGATGTGGGCGGGGTGCAAGACTCGTTTACATCACCAACTTTTTTTTCATTGCTTTATTCACCTGGCTCTGACTTTTGGTGAATTGAAATAGCCTGTTTTTTTTGTAGTTACAGAGCAGGTGTAGAATTACCCCTTGGTGTCAACGTGATTGAAAATTGGGTGTTTGAAAAGGGCGGGATGTGTTTTATCTGCGTGGTAGCTTTTGGGTGGTATTTTGTGTTTCACCGAAAATAGCGACATACCTTTAAGGGTTGCAAGCATTAGGGTGTGTATAAGGTGAACAAATGGGAATATATAATGAGAAGCAGAAGGGAATTTCTGAAACAATATCTGATGATGCGAGCCATTCTAACTGGAAGAACTATAAGTGGCAATTGAGTCATGCTATAAAGGATATTGATACGTTTGAGGATATTACCTCCATTAAGTTTGATGACGAAGAGAAAAAGGTCTATGAAAAAGTTCTTGAAAAATTTCCGCTCTCTATCACTCCTTATTATCTGTCTTTGATTGATTTTGAGGATTATAAGAATGACCCGGTCTTTATACAGGCATTTCCTGATCCTCGTGAACTGATTATTAGTAAACATGACATAAAAGACTCGCTTGCGGAGGATACGGATAGTCCGGTCCCTGGTATTACTCACAGATATCCGGATAGGGTGTTGTTTCTCATAAGTAATATTTGCAGCATGTATTGCCGTCATTGTACGCGGAAACGAAGGGTTGGTGATGTGGATTCGATTCCGAACAGGTCCGAGATATTGAAAGGAATCGAGTACATAAGAAACACTCCTGCGATCAGGGATGTCTTGCTTTCGGGTGGGGATCCGCTGATGTTATCGGATGATTATCTTGATTGGATTCTTACTGAGTTGCAGGCGATTCCGCATGTTGAGGTAATCCGGATAGGAACCAGGGTGCCTGCAGTTCTGCCTTATCGTATAACTGATGATCTGGTGAATATGCTCAAAAAACACCATCCAATATGGATTAATACACAGTTCAACCACCCTCGAGAGGTGACTGCCTCTTCAAAAGAAGCGCTTGGTATGTTGGCTGATGCGGGTATACCGCTTGGCAACCAATCAGTTTTACTGGCGGGTGTGAATGACTGCCCCATACTGATGAAGAGACTGGTGCATCGATTGGTTCAAAACAGGGTTAGACCTTATTACTTGTATCAATGTGACCTATCCGAGGGATTAACTCATTTCCGCACCCCGGTTGGTAAGGGTATAGAGATCATTGAGTCTTTGATTGGGCACACAAGTGGCTTTGCAGTACCCGAGTATGTGATCGATGCGCCAGGTGGAGGCGGGAAGATCCGTATTATGCCTAATTACCTGATTTCATGGTCAACTAACAAGGTCATCCTGAGAAATTATGAGGGGGTTATCACCTCGTACAAAGAGCCGGATTCTTATGAACCAACCTTTTGCGATAGGAATTGTGATGAGTGCCAGTTGCAATTGGAGCTGGACGCGGCTGATGAACATAAGGCAGTTGGTATTGAGATGTTACTGGCAGACCATGATAAGACCATATCTCTTGTCCCTATGAATACTGATAGGATGAAAAGAAGGGATGAATAGTGAGGTCGGATAAAATCGAGAGACTTGGAAATTCACGTATCCAGCATGGAACGTTCAATGATCGAATTTATCTGATGAAGTTGTCGTGCAGTGATTACCCGGATATTATAAGCCGCTTAAATAATCTTGCCGAATACCAGGGGTACTCAAAGATATTTGCGAAGGTCCCGGAGTCCGCGGGTTCGTTGTTCCGTAAAAACGAGTATATAGTAGAAGCCAGCATCCCATCGTTCTATGATGGTGAAGAAACAGGTCTTTTTCTGGGGAAGTTCCTGCAGAAGGATCGCCAGAACCCTTCGGACCGAAAAACGATGCGATCTGTGCTGAAAACAGCAGAGGAAAAAGCTGTGTTGTCAGATTCTCCTGCTCTGCCTGAAGAGATGCAATGGCGAATTTGCAGACCGGATGATGCTGAGGAGATGGCTGAAGCATATCGCCGCATATTTGAGACCTACCCATTCCCAATTCACGACCCTGATTATCTTCGTGAGACCATGTCTGAAAATATAGTTTATTTTGCGGTAGAATGTGATGGGAAGATCGTGTCACTAGCATCATCTGAGACATGCAAAGAGGATCACCACGTTGAGATGACCGATTTTGCGACACTTAATGAGTATCGTAGAAACGGGCTTGCCACATTCTTGCTCTCGGTAATGGAAGAGGAGATGCAGCGACAGGGGCTGAAGCTCTCATACACCATTGCTCGCGCACTCTCCTATGGTATGAACATCACATTCTCAAGGATGGGGTATCAGTACAGTGGAACGCTACTGAATAACACTAATATATCAGGGCGCTTTGAAAGCATGAACGTCTGGTATAAATTTCTGTAGCTGATAGAAAGGGCAGTTACGCGGTGGATTTTTCTTTAGGCGGCATCAGGATGTTTTCAAGATGTACGCCGTGGTAAAAGAGGAATTCGAGAGAATTGTGGCAGAAAACAAGCTGCCGGACAAGACTGTGGTTATTGGATCAAAGCCATTGACGCCGGATGAACCAATAGGAAAACCTGGGAGCAGGGGACTTCTTAGTACTATAAAGGTGTTAAGCGGCTGATGTCTGCAGAGTTTTCCGGGTGCTTTGGTCCGGTGTTCACAGACCATTTACGTAAGCTTAATCTAACTTATAGTTTTACAAAGGGATACAATTAATATATCATAACATCTTCTATTTATCAATGCGGGATAAATAGTATCGCATGAAATATGAGACCCAAAAAACGGATGTAGAAGAAGCACTCGATAAATTCGCTACAGTCTTATCTGAGGTTTCGATAAACCCATATTTTCGGTGGGGTCTGCGTCAGTCTTCAAATTTTGGATATTGTTTTCTGTTGTTTGGGAAATGTTTGGAACACCGGTCTCCTGCAGGAATCATTTCGGTTATTTTCTGACTCGACCAAAAAAAAATTTCGGTGTTATTTCGTGGGTTTTCCCGCATAATCTAAACACATACGACTATATGATTGTGCCGCTGCACGGTTCCATGGTTACATAGTTATATAGTTGCCTGAGAACATCACCATCATTAAACTTGTTGGAGCGAATATGACAAAGATAGCAATTATCGGTGGTTCTCAGAGTGGCAGAACCGTTCTTGCATCGAAACTTGGCAAGAAAGGAAATGTAACAGACATTGCCATCTATGATTTTTCCAAAAGTGGCAAAACACTCGTATCAATTGATGCTGTGGGGTATCCAAAGTCGGTAAAACCGCTGATAACCGCCCTGAACCTCTCTGATATCGCGCTTCTCTGCATCCCGCCGACAGGACCTGATATTCACACGGGTGAGTGTATTGTTGCGCTGGATTTGCTGGGCTATAAGCATGGGATGGTGGTGCTGACCATGTCGGATACCTCGCATCATTATGCGCTTGAGGACCTGGTCGGAAGCCTCAGGAAGATCGCGGCTGGCACGGTTCTTGAGAACTGGGAGTACATCCCGGTATCCACCAGCACATTTGACGGCATGGAAGAGTTAAAAGAGAGGGTTTTTTCGATGGGGGATCTGGTGGATCGGGAGAATGCGGAATTAAACGAGCTTTCGCCGCGTGTTGTGGTTGACCACGTTTTTAACGTGACCGGTATTGGCTGCGTGATCCTGGGCATGGTTATGCAGGGCACGATTCATGCGAAGGATAAGGTGGGTGTGTTACCGGCAGGCAGGCAGGCTGAGGTGCGGTCGATCCAGATGCATGATGTTGATGTGAAGAGCGCGCCTGCTGGCGCAAGGGTTGGGCTTGCCCTGAAGAACATTCAGCCAAAGGACGTGGAGCGTGGGTGCGTGATCTCAAATATTGAGGTGGTGAACACCGGGTTAACGCTTAACTGCACGCTTTCAAAGTTTGCAAAACGTATTTTGGTTGGGGATATGCTCCATTTGTTTGTGGGGCTTCAGACCGCTCCGATGCGCGTCGAAAAAATCGTGGTGGATGGTGAAGACGCTGATCATGCTGATGCGGGTAGCAGCCCGGTTATAATGCTGTCTGGTTCAAAGAAGGTTGCATACATCGAATCGGACAGGTTTATTCTCACTAATCTTGATGGGAACCAGCGGTTTGTTGGCTTTGGCTTCTGTGGACCAGCTATTCTGGAATCGCCCTGATGACCGTGGGAATCTTGTCTGGCGGGATGTTGTGCGCTATGAAATAGAACATCCATCTTCCGTCAGACCAGAAATACTGTGGCATGCCATCAGGCTCGATTTGGTACACGGTCTTCCCGTTAACCGTGATCTCTTTGAGTGTGGACGCCCAATCGCCGCCGAACCTATGTATGCCGGTGACCATCTTCTCGGTCTCGCTGCTTGCAAGCGCCTCGTTCTGGTATGAAGTCGTCCAGAGCGTCAGTAACATCTCATCTCCACTATAATGGATGATCGCAACATCCTCTATGTTCTCTATATCTCCTATGTGCCGTTGTTTTGATCGCTGCAGCGCATCAGGTCCGGTGGAAACTATAATTCGCGCCATACCAAGAATTTCTGCTGGAGCAACCTCTGAAGCGTTCTGTTGTAGCTGCACAGTTGGCAAAATAGGCGGGTGTGGTGGACTGGATAGGTCGGGCGAGTTGGTGATGCATCCGGCATGCGCAACTGCCAGCGCCACGACGGCGATGGTTAGATATGTGGCAGCCCTTACCCTTATGTTCAGTACCATGGCTTCCTCTGTTGTATAATGATTTTTTTGATGCGGGGGGTGGGATTCGAACCCACGAACTCCTGCGAGAATGGGCCCTAAACCCATCGCCTTTGACCTGGCTGGGCAACCCCCGCACATTAACTCAGGTAGCGCCGGATGATGGACCGATCGGGAATCGAACCCGAGGCCTCTTCCATGCCAAGGAAGCAATCTACCCCTGATCTATCGGCCCATGGATGTGCGGCGACGTATTCTGGCATGTGCTGTTGTATGCCGAGGTATACTGATGTGTTGATGTGGTTTTCAGGTTATTGACATCATCCCCGCAGTGAATTGCGAGGAATCCTTCCTGTTTCATTGATTCATCCATTGATGACATCTCCAACAGGCTCTTCCCGCGTGTCCCGCGGTGTGATAATACATCCAGTTAACGCTACTTAAGTGTTTTGATAACCGATGTGTGAGGTGCGTTCATCCCCGCATTAAACATGCGAGGATTTCTGCGTCCCCTGCACCCCATGTTTTAAGATTGTGGTTGGGTGGGGTGGTCGTGTTGTACTTGCACCGGCACAAAATGAGCTTTTTGCGAGTGTGCCTGTGGGATGTGTTGACACGCGAAAGATGAGTATAGTTAAGTATAGTTAAACACGCACCGCACCGACACCCCAAAGCACAGTAATAGATTTTAATGTGATAAGCGAGTTTAATGAACCAATGAACAATTCGCCGGAACACGACCATCTCACTGAAAAGGCATATCGGTATCGAAAGCTGCTGAATGCCGCACTCTCGGATCATGACCTAGTGCCAGATCACTCATCACACCTTCACGCTGTTGCGAAAGATTATTTGGTGATGGCAGAATCATATTATAATGATGGCGTCCATTTCCTTGAATCGGATGGTGATTATGTCAACGCGCTGGTTGCTTTCAGCTACGGGCATGCGTTCATCGATGCAGGTGTGCGGTTGGGCGTCTTTTGTTTGAGGTGACTAATGGATTACAATGTAACAATGGAGGCGGCATGGATGGTGCGCGATATCAAGAGTGTGGACGACGCTATCGGTGTTGCGATATCAGAGGCGGGTAAGCGGTTTCACCCGAAGTTGTCGTTTGTAGAGATTGAGATCGGGACTTTTACGTGTTCGCGTTGCAATGAAGAGATGGCGGCGGTGATGCTGGTTGCGGGAACCGCGCTTGTTGGGATGGTGCTGTCCATGAAGGTTTTTGATGCTGAGAGTGAGGAGCACGCATCACGGATTGCAAAATCAATGGTTGGGCGCGCACTTAAGGGCGTGCCACTGCGAGTGATTGAGGTTGTGGAATGGAACGGCTGAGTGAGGTGCTGAAAAACGGCGCAGAGACCTGGAAGCAGAACCCGGTTTTGTGCATGCCGTTCCTGCTCATTTTCTTCTTCCAGATGTTGCTTTTAGCGTTCCTGTTACTTGGGCTTGCAGCCGTTATTGGCACTGATACGATCACCGGCATCCAGTCGCAGGTATCTGAGATTGTACAGATGGCGCAGTATTCGGACACCCCGCAAATTGAGGGGGTGTCAGAGCTGATGCGCATGATTGCGCCATTTAAAAGCGTCTTCATCGTTGCAGCCACCATTCTGGTGATTGGGTGTGTGCTGATTCAGGCATTCTTTTCTGCGGGCGCAATCGGTATGGCGAGGACTGCGACAATGACTGGCACCACCCGGACCCGGGATATTCTCGTGTACGGCATGCAAAGCGGGCTTAACCTGTTTTTTGCCGGTATTGTGGTTATGCTCCTGTTTCTTGTTGGGGTTGTGTTCATGCTTCCCGGCGCATTCATGATCATGGTTGCAGACCGTATCGTTGTGCCGGCGATCATCATGTTAATCGGATCTATTTTTTTATTTTTATATGTGATTGTCCTATCGATCGGGCTGGCACCGGTCAAGTATGCGATTGTGGTCAACCACACCGGACCAATCGAAGGCATCACAAGTGGATGGAGTTTCTTTTCACACCATAAAATGGATGTTTTCCTGATGTGGTTACTGATGATCGGGATATCAATGGTCCTTGGTATAGCCGGGCAAATCTTTTACATAAACCCAATTTTAGTAATGGTCTGGCAGTTTGTCGGCACGCTGATCAACCTGGTCATCGTTATGCCGCTCGTTACGGTGTGGTGGACGCGCCTTTACATTAGCCGGACAGTCATCGCCGGAGACGCGCCTGTGTCCGTTGTCGCCAGCTACTAACACGATGGACACCACCACGGGCACTGCCACCAACGATACCATCACCCGGTCGGCATCCGGGGGACTGTTACGCCATCCGGAGTTACATGAGGTTCCATGAATCGGTTCAAGTGAGTTACAGGAGAAATCTGTGTGATCCGTGTTAATCTGTGGCTAAAAACTTTTGTCAGCCACAGATTTCACAGATGGACACAGATTACCGGTTATTTACCAAAGAACTCGATCCATTCAAGAGATTTCATGCTATATTTAAGCTCATCCGACCGCACCACCTGCAAGGATATGGTCCAAGCACCACATAATGTGACACCCCTGGCATCCGGAAAGTTTTATCAGTCATCGTTTTAATCGAAAAGATGTAAAGGAGATGACCATGCAGGACACACTTCCAAAGGAATATGATCATCATGCAGTCGAGCAAAAATGGCGATCCGAGATCGATCAGGACATCTATCGATTCGACTGGGAATCAAACAAGCCACAGTACATCATTGATACGCCACCCCCATATCCCACGGGGAATTTGCATATTGGAAATTCGTTAAACTGGTGCTATATTGATTTCGTGGCAAGATACAAGAGAATGTGCGGATACAACGTGATGTTTCCGCAGGGGTGGGATTGTCACGGCTTACCGACCGAGGTTAAGGTTGAGGAGACCCACGGGATCACCAGACACCAGATCCCGCGGGCAGAGTTTCGGAAACTATGCATGGAACTAACCGCAAAAAACATCACAACAATGAAGGAAACCATGCGGCAGCTCGGGTTCTCCATCGACTGGAACTGCGAGTACGTAACCATGGACCCCGCATATTATGGCAACACGCAGAGGTCGTTTGTCAGGATGCATGAAGGTGGCATGGTGTACCAGCGAGACGGTCCTGTGAACTGGTGTCCACGATGCGGGACCGCAATCGCGTTTGCAGAGGTCGAATACGACGACCGAAATACTATGCTTAACTACCTATACTTTGGAAACCGGGACATGGAGATTGCAACCACCAGACCCGAACTGCTTGCCGCATGTGTCGCGGTTGCAGTGCATCCTGATGACAAGCGGGTTTCACAGCACATCGGCGGCACGGTCCAGGTACCGCTCTTTAATTATGAAGTGCCCGTGATCGCTGATGCAGAGGTCGATCCCGACTTTGGAACGGGCGTCGTCATGATCTGCACGTTTGGAGATAAGCAGGATGTGCGATGGTGGATCGAGCACAATCTCCCGCTTCGCATGGCAATTGACCGCTGCGGAAAGATGACCGAAATCGCAGGGAAATACGAGGGAATGAGCATCGCCAAATGCAAAGAATCAATCACAGCAGACCTTGAATCCGCGGGGCTGTTATACAAGCAGGAGCCTCTGGCGCAAAACGTCGGGATGTGCTGGCGATGCAACACCCCAATCGAAATACTCTCAGAAAAACAGTGGTATGTCAAGGTCGATCCGAACAAGATCCTGCAGACCGCAAACAAGACCGAGTGGGTCCCGCCACACATGAAGATACGGCTTGAGAACTGGACACGAAGCATGGAATGGGACTGGTGCATATCCCGCCAAAGGCTCTTTGCAACCCCAATCCCGGTATGGTACTGCAAACAATGCGGACTTGCAAGGGTGGCAGACGAAGAATGGCTGCCCATCGACCCAACAGCCACAAACCCCCCGGAGGGAACCACGTGTAAGTGCGGCTCAACCGAGTTTCTGCCCGAGGAAGACGTGCTGGACACCTGGATGGACTCCTCCATCTCGGCAATGTCAGTTTCAGGCTGGCTATTCGGACGCTCACCAGATCAAGCAGGACCAACCGGACCCGGAACAGGGCAGAACGGGCTGAAACTACCCACACAGCTCAGACCACAGGGACACGACATCATCCGCACATGGGCGTTTTACACGATCCTGCGAACAGAGGCACTCACCGGAGTTGAGCCATGGGAAACAATACTGATCAACGGAATGGTGCTCGGAGACGACGGACACAAAATGAGCAAATCACTGAACAACACAGTTGCGCCCGAAACAGTGATCAAACAACACGGCGCCGATGCATTCCGACAATGGGCTGCAATCGGAGGATCAACCGGATCAGACATCATGTTCAGATGGAAAGATGTTGTTGCAGCATCACGTTTCCAGCAGAAGATGTGGAGCATTGTCAGATTCACGCTGCCACACACCCATGACGCAGGAGACGCAGACAATGCCAGCAACACTTCACTCACAGCAATCGACCGATGGATATTAAGCAAGCTAAACACACTGATCAAAGACACAACCGACGCAATGGACCAGTACCAGTTCGATCTTGCACTAAAAATGACCCGGTCATTTGCATGGGACGTTCTTGCAGACAACTACATCGAACTTGTAAAGCACCGACTATACGGCGAACCATCACCCGACCAACAGGCAGCAAGACAAACACTGAAGACAACAATCGATACGATCACAAAGCTACTTGCCCCAATCACACCGTTCTTTGCAGAAGAAATATACACACAACTTCACGCGTCCACAGAGGGAAGCATACATAAAAGCACATACCCAACCGCCAACACAACAATGATCGATCCGGACGCGGAACAAGAGGGCGAACGAATCAAAAACATCGCTCACGAAATCCGGAAATACAAATCAGAGCACGGAATAGCACTGAACGCACCACTTCAAAACATCGAAATATATACCAACACCGTATTCCCGCCATCAGACATCACTGGCGCCGCAAACACCCCCGTACAAGTGATCACGGGAACACCCAATTTCGAGCACCGAGCAGTCGGCATCAAGCCAGACATGAAGGTGCTCGGCCCAATATTCAGGAAAAATGCTGGAAAGATCATTAAAGCACTGTCAGAAATCGATCCTGCTGATGCTGCCCGGCAGGTGAGTGCCGGCGGCACGATACAGACCGAAATAGGTTCGGAGGCCTTCAAGATCCCGGCGGATGCGGTTGCGATCGAGCGAGAAGTTGTTCTTGGCGGCAAGACCGTGGACGTGCTTGAGGTGGACGGTGCAACCGTTGTGATCACGCGGTGAAGGGGGTGGGGGCAAGCTGTTTGGCTGCCGCGAGGACGGATGAGTCCCCAAGGGTCATCATCGTCAGTAAGGTTTGAGTGTCGTGGCGATTACTGACCACATTGTATGGAATAATGAGATCCACGTGGTGGCTTAGGGTATCGTTGTTGACTTACCACAGTGAACATGCCAGAGCATACGGTAGGATAGGCGGCATGAAAATCGCGATGTACAGGCTCCAGACTTAAGTGGGGGGTTTAGTGACTTATTGTGCAATGTTATGATACGGAAGAGTGAAGGTTTTTAAATAGTATGATGGAGTTAGAATGGGTATGATTAAATGGAAAATAGGAGCAATTTTGGTTTTATTAATATTGAATTCACTGATGGTGACTAACGCAACCGAAACAACAAAAGTTTATTCAAATGAAGAAATAAGAACGCTCGAACGTCGAGGATACGAAATCGAAAAGAGTATATCTTACACCATTCCAGAAAGTATTTCGAAAAGATCTGAGGTCGGTAAACCAGTAGTAATACAAGGTTATGTATCGGCAAGTGTACTTAATGAAAGCGCTACAACCGCAAGTGTGAATGTTTGGGATCAACTTGGTTATGTTTCTACTAACCAAGTAACTTTTTGCATTTATAAAAATGGTTTAAAAGTATTCCTTAGTAGCAGCAGCATCCTAACTAATGAAAGTGGTATGTATAACTTTAACACATTTATCCCAAGAGAGTCAGGATATTACAAGGCTACTATCATGTATGGTGGACATCCGTGCAATATCAGCTTTTATGCATCTGAAAAACCAGCCAAAGTGGACTCAGATGGAGATGGATGGGATGACGAGCAAGAGATGCAAGCCGGAACATATCCGCATAACGTTGATACCGATGGTGATGGTATTTGGGACCCGAAAGATCCAAATCCATTGGTCGCTACATCAATGCTTAAAGAAATGTTAGGATTTGAAGCTATATTTGCAATCATGGGACTATTCGTGGTAGTATACATTTTAAGGAGAAAATGATCAACGACGGTGGAGAGGTGAACTACAAGGATGCTCTGCAATTTATTGGGGGCGGTTTGGACTTCGGGAGGGTGGAACAGAACATATGCTCGGTCATTTGTTTAATATACAATAATATATACATTGATACTATCAAAGAAAAAATTAGACATAATATACTCATATCTGAAATCTACCTTAGTTTGGCAGAGATTCCATATAATATCCATCTAAAATTTAGGGAAGTGAAATAATTAGAATAGAGGATCTTTTTAAATCAATTGCAGAAAAAATGCGGTTGGATTTCGAATATGCTCAAGCTGTCATAAAACATAGAGGACTCAAAGGTGGATCAAACGAAGAAATTTTCCGAACTTTTCTTATTGAATATCTTCCTAAATCATTGGGTATTTCCACAGGGGAGCTTGTAGATGCAAATGGCAATGTTTCCCGGCAACTCGATGTTATAATTTATGATAGTGCAAAAACTCCCATATTGTATAGTAATGCCAACACTCAAGTTATACCGGTTGAATGTGCATACGCAGTAATCGAAGTTAAAGCAAAACTCGACAAACGAGAACTGTACAAAACTTTCGAAAATATGAAAACCGTTCGCGGTCTTGAAAAAACAGCTTTTAGTGAACCATCTGAGTATAGTATTTTAAAAGACAATTTATATGGAAAGGAATGGGATATCTGGCCTATCAATTATTATATTTTTACATATAATTCAATTAAATTAAAAACTTTAGCAAATTATATAAACGAAAAACATCAGACTGAGATGCTCCCAGAGTATTCAAGAGTAGACACTATTTGCGTGTTGAATAAAGGCATTATCTGCAATAAAAATGCAGAAGGTAAAATTGATGCATTGCCCGAACCAGGATCTGAACTATATATTTGCGAAACGGAGAAGCAGTCTCTACTAGTATTTTACACATTAATCAGCCATTATTTAAATCAAGCAAGACTTCCAAATTTTAGATTCACTGACTACTTGGGAAAGATACAAATTAAATGTTGAATATCAGCAATTGTTGCAAGTTTTAAATGCACGGGCAGAAGTAGTTTCCACATCATCGTACAAAATCAGTGTAATATGTGTTTAAAACCTCATCAGACACTGATTAACACCGATTACACCGATGAGAAAGCGGAAATCATTTTTGCCCGGTGGTTATTTATACTGCAACGCTTGATGATATTTCCCTGAATTTTCTGGATTGAGACATGGGTATGCCAAGCAATCAAAAGTCAATATAAATTCCGAGCATCCAACCTTGATGCTCCGTTTTTCAAAACGGGGTTGTTGACTTCGAGAGGTTGGCACGAGTGTTACACGCGGAGGTCGGGTTGAGTCGGGTATGGGCAGAAGGGTTTTGTGAGGTGGGGCGATGGATCTGACATTCCGCAGGTCGCTATCCATTTTTCATAATTTCTACTGATAGTGGTTTTAAACATTTAAAGAATATTATTGTTATACTGTGGTGGAATAGTCTATCCAATTTCAACCGATGAGGCTTCACATGTCCATGTAAAAAATATATATTTTAATAAAGTGATTATCTTAAAAACCCCAAAATCGCAAGCATCAGCCACTATTCACCATTTGCAAAAAATAGATCTTTTTGTAAAAACACGTGCGGAATGTTCGATGGATGGCGGTATTCTCGAAATCGTTCGGATACGCTCCAATGATTGAGAGGGATATATACTTACACGGGGCTGTCAACTTACGTGGTGTTGAATCGAAACTCTAATTTTTCCAGATACTCAAACCCGAAGCGGCAGATACGAGACCCAAATCAAGATATGCTTCAAAACAACGCCAGATGGCGTGACAGTCACCCTATGGGCTTGCCAGAAAACAATCTATTAAAATTCGTGGCATTCGGCACATTCGTGAAATTCGTGATAAAATCAGCATAAAGGATCACGAATGGCACGAATGAACGAATCGCACGAATGTCGGGGATGTAGCGTGACATCAGCCA
>RXIK01000196.1 GCA_004211975.1 Methanosarcinales archaeon
TCACCAAAAAATCGTTTGTGAGGGCTGTTAATGAACATATCAGAAACAAACATGGAATGGGCTGAGAAATACAGGCCCATGTCGCTTTCAGAGATCGTGGGCAACAAAAAGCCAGTGAACGACCTTACCACGTGGGCTAAAGAGTGGCAGCAGGGCGTGCCCAACCGGAAGGCAGTGATTCTGCACGGAAAACCAGGCATCGGCAAAACAACAGCTGCCCATGCGCTTGCGCGTGATTTTGACTGGGAGGTCATCGAACTCAATGCGAGCGACCAGCGGACTGCGACAGCGATCAGGCGGGTTGCAGGAATCGCGTCCGAGACTGCGTCGTTTGTGGGTGGCACCCGGCTGATCATACTTGATGAGGCTGACAACATACACGGCAACTCTGATCGGGGCGGAGCGC
This sequence comes from Methanosarcinales archaeon, assembly GCA_004211975.1. GTDB lineage: Archaea > Halobacteriota > Methanosarcinia > Methanosarcinales > Methanogasteraceae > Methanogaster_D. The sequence goes on from RXIK01000196.1 coordinate 407, forward strand.
AGGCGCTTGTCAAAATCATTAAGGAGACCTCGCAGCCAATTCTTCTAACGGCAAACGACCTGTACGGAGTTTCCCCGAGCATCAAGAATCTGTGCGTTGAGATGCCGTTTCGTTCCCTGCAGGGCAGGTCAATAGCGCAGCTACTACGAAAGATATGTAACAACGAAGAGATCACCTGCGATCCTGAGGCTCTTATGAAAATTGCAGAGACTGCGCATGGCGATGTCAGAAGTGCAATAAACGACCTGCAGGCGGTAGCGCAGGGAAAACATGAACTTCACCGCAATGACGTGGTTGTGTCATCACGAGATTCAAGAGACACAATATTTGATGTGCTAAAAAAGATATTCAAGGGAAAAAACATTAAAGAAGCGCTAAACGCAACTTATGGCATAGATGAGACTCCTGACGACCTTATCCAGTGGATTGACGAGAACCTGCCTGCGCAGTATCGTGGTGATGATGTTGCTGGCGCGATGCATGCACTCTCAAGGGCTGACATCTTTCTTGGCAGGGTTCATCTACGCCAGAACTACAGGATGTGGCGGTATGCGGGCGCGATGATGACATCAGGCGTCACAGTCTCAAAATCCCGCGAGCACCATGGCGCACGGTTCGTGCCACCCTCAAAATGGCGTATGCTCAGAAGCACCAGGACAAGCCGGCAGGTGCGGGACCGGATATCAGAGAAGATTGGTGTGCAGTGCCAGACTTCCCAGCGATATGCGCGTTTAAACCTTCTGCCGGTTGTTAAGATGCTGTCTGCAGATCGTGATTATGCGGTGCGCCTTGCATCATGGACCAATCTTGATACAACTGAAATTGCATACGTAATCAGCAGCAACAAGACTACAAAGAAGGTGAAAACAATTTATCAGGACGCACAGGATTTAGTTGAGGACGTAGCTCCGGAAGAGGTCGCTATCTTCGGCGGATTCGAATCTCGTGCAAAGATAACTCAAGAGAAACCGGAAAAGAAGGATAAGCCCGGGAAACCGGTAAAATCGATGGAACCGATGGAACCAAAAAAACCTGCGAAGGAACAGAACACAAAACCCGAGAAAAAGTCGCAAACATCGCTGTTCGATTTTTGATATGTGGTGATGTGCAGATGTACGCACAGTACGCACAACCCACATATTTAGGGGGGGCAATCCATACGTACCTCGACTGAATACATCATCTCAGTGACATACCCATAAAACAACCACCTATTATCAGTATTCCTGCAACGAGGAACTATGACGGTGGTTTTACTGACGCGTCTTTCTACTATAACCTGCCGCCTACGTATATGCATTATGGCTTATAACTACGAGACTTTTTAATTTGTTCTGGTCGGTTAAACAACATGATGCCAATCCTGCAAACGGTGGCAGGATATGACTTCCGAAATCAGTGAAATCAGTGTTAATCTGTGGCAAATAAAACTTTTAGCCACAGATGAACACTGATTTCACAGATTAACGATATAAATGACTTTTCAGATCGAAGTCTCGTAACTACACAGGTACCCAAAACCACTATCAGGGACTTCACTACGCAGAAACCACCTGGAACCCAGCATACTGCAACCAAACAGGGAATATAACTATAGCGTGCACAAAGGGGTGCAGAGGGGAAATAAACGGCTCTCTCGAACCTCCACGCCATCCGTTATTTTTCGCCCCATAACATACAGGATCGCTATCGGATAACCAATCAACATACCTGAGTAGTTACTATGGCTTCATGCATTTCACATCCATCACCGCGTCAAAGTCCCCTGTGATCCGTGCAATCGTGAAATTCAGATCGCCCTGATCAAATGCCATGTTGCACTCAAGACTGTCGGTTGTGTTTGCTGCAAGCTTGTTTAGACAGACAGTTGTATTCTCTGTGATCCCTATGCAGGTGATGGTGCGCTCGCAGCTGTCGCCGGTCACACGCACAGCATCGTAATACTGGGATGCAACCCGCGAATTCTGCGCCACAACCTGGTACGGCGCATCAAGGTCCACCTGCTCGAGCAACGCACTGAATGGCGGATACGAGTTTGATGCGTTCTCATCATCGATCACATCAACCGTCGCCTCAACCTTGCTCCGGGGACCAAGAATGCATGGATCACCCAGGATGCTGCACATATCCTTGTTCCGGATTAACACGTGGTAACCCTTGTAGGGGGTCGGCGCGCGAATAAACAACCCAAAATCAAACTTTCTCGGGCTTAACTTATCCATTTCGATCTGCGTATTATCCCAGAACGCGGCACGATATGCTTTGGAGATGTCTGTGCCGTAAAGATCGTGTTGTTGGGTTGTAGGTATCAGGGGTTCCATCGGGGTTCCTTCCAGATCATCGGTACAGACATAGTTTGCGATGACCACGCCAGGCGGACTCATAGCAAGTCCGTCAGCGATCGAATCAAACGGATGGTTGATGAGTTGTCCAACCTCACCCAGTGAGCGGCGATTGTCCGGCGTCGGCACCGTTGTGGACAGGTCTGTCTGCCCAGCAGGATCAGCAGCATCATCATCACTCCCCCAGAAGTAAGCTGCCAGCGGAGATATTACCATTATAAGCACCATAAAAGCGGCAAGAGCCATCGCGAATACAGCAGAGTTCGAATATTTCTTCATCAGGACACCTTTTGACAGCAGGTGTTATTAATATTGTCAGTGTGTGAACGTGCTCAACCAACCACAAACTTATTCCCCGGCGTCCGTATCGGCTGCAAACTTGCAAAGATATATAGAGCAACCGCGAAAAACAACATAGCAGATTATACCTGCACCCAACCCCATATAACGCGGGTAAAAAACCATGACCAAACACACACATTCAGGGGCGCTGCTGATAGCACTATGTGCACTCCTCTGTGCCGGTTGCATCCAGCCAGGTGAAAATTCGGCTTCGGACGGTTCGTATCTGATCGAACTCACAGAAAGCCAGACTGCGGCGCTCAATCATCTGAGCGTTATAATCGAGTCTCAGAACGGTGCCATCAACGCTTTTAACGATCACGACTACGCAGCCTGCCAGATATGGTGCATGCAGACTACGATGCAGAATGATGAGTATGCGTCACTGGTTGAGGTGCACGCAGGACGTGTCATGAATGTGTCGAATGCGTCGCTCTCCACATTTGACAGGGAGTATTACGAAGCTCAACTGGATCTTTTGCAGGCGTTTCAACGAAACATCAATCAATCCACATTTGATTTGAATCTGGCATGCGGATATAGTGTGGCTGGCGATGATGTGTATTCACAGCACCATGTCACAAGGGTGGGCGAATGTATAGGGGCGTTCCACAACAATATCGATCGTTTCAATGACAACATCGATGCACATAGCAAAGAGTCAGATAACTTCGCAGCCCCGGTTCCGGATCCTTCTGATTGGGTTAATCCACCTGATGTTGAGGATGCTGCAGATAATACAGATGCCGCGAACACGACACTTTCCGGAAGAGCCGGTCTTTCTGAAATCCCTGACCCATATTATCTGGACAAGGCAAACTTTCAGAACACGCCCGACGAGGTACAACGGCTGCTTGGCAAGGGCTTTTTCACGTCGTACGCATGTTCCAGTTTCGACTGTTCAGAGATGGCGGCATACATAGAATGGAAACTTGAATGTCACAACGTCACCGCACAGATCGCCACAAAAGACAACTGGGAAGGCATATATGGTCATGCATGGGTCATTGTTCCGCTGCGCGGCGAGAATAACCTGGCTATCGAGCCAACGATCAGCGCGATGGAGGGGAGCCTTGGCGCGGAGATGATCACGTACGACCCCCAATACTTTGTCTGTGACCACCTGTTTAACGATATTTATGAGGCATCAGAGTTCTTTGGCATTGAAGAATGGGACTGGTGGAACAAGCTGGAACTAATCTGACCCACACGGAAAACCGTGTTTCTGCCGCCCTTACCTGCCCCGGAAGTCCTGCGATCACGAAACACGGCATTCATGGATTCACTTGTGCAATCACTCATCCGCATAATCAAACAGAGATCGCTGGGCAGGCGTCTCCTCCGTTCCACCAGTATAACACTCTAATTCCACATCACGGTCACCACCCACAGGCAGCTCAATGCTCCCATACTTGCCGCCCCCGCCCGGAGTAATAATCACCTTCCCTTCCTGAAACGCCCTGATCGCACTCACGATCCGCGGGTCTCCACCCAGACTTGTTATATCAGCATCCACCAACACAGCAATCTCGCTACCGGGTTTTTTTATCAGTTCATTCCACGCGCTCTGCACCGTTTTAGTGTACGGGCTTGAATGACCAAGCGCAAGAGCAATAATCTCGGCAAGCGGGATTAAATGAAGATATTCTGGTCGATGATCCGGATGCTCTGCTAATGGAAGATCTGCGAGTTCATTTACCCGGTCTCGAACTCCTTTTTTAATTCTTGCGCCGCATGTGCACTTCCATTTCTTTATCAGGCATTCCTGGAGAGTGTACCGCTTAAAACATCGTATACATGCAGATTCGTTGTACTTCCCTTCCTCCGGAAACATCCCAACATTCAGCACAGGTTTACAACCGTTCTTTCGAAGGATCGCTTTTTCCAGATCGCCAAACGTAATATCTGGCATCTCAAACCGGTTAAACTCACGAGCTAGCTTATTGGGCCAGGGAGAGTGTGCATCTGAGTTCGTAAGGAACGTCAGTCGGTGCAATTCTGAAATCCTGTCCGCATAAGACGCATCTGCACTCAAACCCAGTTCCACAAATGAGATATATCCTGCAAGATCCTGATAACAGTCTTCAAGTGAATCATGATACGCATACATAGCAGTCCACGGCGTAAAGGCGTGGCAGGGTCCAATCATAGCACCGGCATCCCGAGCATACTCAGCAATCTCCGCACCACCCAGCTTCACAGTGGGGCGCCCGTCGGCATCGATGTCGCGGGAATGCTTCATAAACCGCTCACGCAACTCTTCCGCTTTGGAGATAGATGGGACGATGAGCAGATGATGAACCCGGTGAGCACCTTCAATCTCTACCGTAAGCACAAAAGACGTATTGTTCAATGAAAATATCCCGTTTGACTCAGGCAATCTCTTAACCTGATCCAGCCATTTTGCGTGCAGACAATCCCCAGTTCCAACAAGGTTAATCCCTTTTTTTGCTGCTTCCCGTGCAATGGTTGGAACATCCATCTTGTTAGATGTCGCCATTGAGTATTTCGAGTGTATATGTAGGTCTGCATTAACGTTCATGATACTGTTGTAGATCGGTGGGCACACTTATATAAGGATTCGTCTCATATTTCATATTCCAAAGCATTCCAGAACAATTGCACGCATGGAATACAAAAACAGAAGAAACATAGGAGAATTAAGATATGCCAGATTTTAGAGTTGTTGTTTCAGACACAAAAACAGGAAAAGCATACCAGATAGAAGTCTCTGGCGCGTCTGCCAGCACATTTATCGGAAGAACAATCGGTGGCGAGGTCGATGGAAACGTAGTTGGGCTTGCCGGGTACACACTGAAGATCACAGGCGGATCTGATAAGGGCGGATTTCCAATGCGTAACACACTTCCCGGATCCATGCGAAGAAAACTCCTCGTAACAGGAGGCTGTGGGTTTAATCCAAACGATGGCGGTCTTAGAAGACGGCGATCAATCAGAGGGTCTGAGATAGCAGGAGACATTGTTCAGATCAACACAACAATCGCAAGCTATGGTGGAACGCCGGTGGACTCACTGCTTGGCGAAGATTCCGGCGAAGATTCGGGCGGAGAATCATAACCGTTATGTTTGACTTCATGAAACTTTTCGGAGACGATCCTTTTGAGCGGTTCAGGCGCGGGGTTACTGCGCACGAGCAAGGAAAGCTGGATGTAGCAGAACGCGAGTACGAACGCGCCATATTTTTAAACCCGTTCATTGCACAGTTTCACTCGAATCTCGGGGACCTGTTACACCAACAAGGCAAGCTCACTGATGCAAAAGACACGCTCGATGAAGCACTGCGCATCGAGCCAAAGAACGCAGCCATACACAACAACTATGCCGTGATCATAGAGGAGCTCGGAAATCAGGATGCAGCAGAGAAACACTTCAAACGCGCGATCTTTCTTGATCCGGAATACGCCCATGCCAGAGTTAATCTTGCAGACCTACTAAGCAAACGAAAAGAGTATGCAAAAGCCGAGGTGGAGTACCGTAAAATCCTGAGCGCACACCCCGAACATGCGTACGCGCGCAAGGGCCTTGCGATGATGCTGAAAAACGCGGGCAGATATGATGAAGCAATCCACGAGTTGCTAGCATTATTACAACAAGCACCCGACGACGCACATCTACACACACTCCTTGCCATGACCTATCAACTGTGCAACCAACTCACCAATGCAAGAGACGAGTACGACACCAGCCTCAAGCTCGACCCAAATAATCCCGTGGCACACAACAACCTTGCAAGTCTGCTTCAGGACCTTGATCAGACAACAGATGCCGAACAAGAATACCGAGTGGCAATACAACTCGACCCAAACTATATTCTTGCAAGAGAAAATCTTGCACGGTTGCTGTACGAAACAAACAACGAAAAAGCAGAATACGAGTACAACGAGATTCTCCGCATCCAACAAGATAATGTGAACGCATGCATCCATCTCGCGAGAATCCTGCTTGGGAAACGAAGATATGTGGAAGCAGCCGAAATGATCGTGAAAGTCGGTGAATGCGACCCTGGAAACGAGGAACTAGCAGAGATGGCAGAGTCAATCAAGGAATTATCCAATGAAACTGGCGGAAACACCGGTGGTGAAGATGACGATAAACTACCTGTGACGGGTGAAGCTTGTGTTGATGACGACCGCACTGAATCCTGATGATTCCGTTTTTACCAAGACCTTTCCCGGGTCTCTGGTATCGTTAGTTGTGGTTGCCCAAGCATTTCTCACTCAAAAACTTTTCATAATGCAATAAGATTTTAGTTATGTGATAATACTAAAAGTGTCCACTGCTATCGATTCCATATTTTTCGCATCCTGACGATCCGCACAATTTTTATGTGATATAAATATAGTTAATTACTTCATACAAACAGAGCACATCCACCGCCATCGATTTTACACACCATGTTGTGCAACTTCCTGCACAACGTGCACCAGAGAACACACACACATATCAAGTATATTGCATACAGAATTTAACATAAAATAGCATTAGACATTGTGATAATATCTCGATGAAATTCCATGAATAATTCATGGAATTTTGTGCTTGCGGATCCTGATACATTGGATCGCAAAAATTTTTTATTTTAAAATTTTTTAAAAAAATTGAGATGCCACCAATCCCACATCATGCACCACTATACGCCACTATGCACCACCCCCGTGCGAACCATAATAGTTTAGCAGTATTTTGTATCCCGACTGACATGCTCTGGTGCACACAATATCCAACGAACCCTTACAGTTTCTGTGCGACCTGTAGAGAACCCAGGCTTTTCTGGCTGTAGCACTCGGATGGCGTGACCATCCCAACATCATTAACTCACCTCCATGGTTCGAGCAGACATGCAGGACACCGATCCTGGAGTTCGCATTCCCCACATGATCTCGGATACTTATGGCAGCCAGCACGTCTGAGATACGGTGCAACAATCGCAGTCTCGCTGCCATC